>JAZRKZ010000280.1:0-2531 GCA_045646565.1 Lachnospiraceae bacterium | reverse complement strand
CTGAAGAACGTCCATGCCGCGAAACTCACAGAAACGGTGGTGGAAGGTGTACGTTCCTACAATTACGCGACGCCCAGGGCAATCCCTGGTGCGGTCAGTCTCTCGCTGGATGCGGAGGGTGAATCTACACCGTTCTATGCTGACGGCATCGTGTATTTCCGCTCAACCACCAACAACGGCTATTCCGGCGATCTGGAGATGGCGCTGATCCCTGACTGGTTCAGGACGGAGATCCTGCAGGAGATCCTGGATAAGAAGGGTGTACTGGTGGAGAAGAGCACCAATAAGGAAGCAGTGAAGTTTGCGCTGCTCTTTGAGTTCGACGGAGATGTGAACTGCATCCGTCACGTCATGTACAACTGTACTTCTTCCCGTCCGTCCATCGAGTCCGAGACCAAAGAAGACACGATCGAGCCGGGCACAGAGAAGCTGACGATCGCTGCGGATCCCAGGGCTGACGGCCTTGTGAAGTCCAAGACTGGCGACAGTACTGACGCGACGACATATGCGAACTGGTACAACAGCGTATACGTTCCTGATATCGAAGAAGAGACCGAAAGCGGCGGAGGTGAAGGATGATAGAGCGTACGATCAACATTTCCGGGAAAGATGTTATGTTCCGGTCCTCGGCGACAGTGCCGAGGCTTTACCGGGCAAAGTTCAAGAGGGATATCTTCAAAGACCTCTCGAAACTTGAGAAGTCATACAAGAAGCGAAAGGATGGCGGAGAGGAACTGCAGATCGATGATCTTGAGATCTTCGAGAACGTCGCCTATGTCATGGCTTACCATGCGGATCCTTCCATTCCGAACACGATCGACGAGTGGCTGGACCAGTTCGAGATGTTCTCGATCTACCAGGTGCTGCCGCAGATCCTGGAGCTCTGGGGCGACAACCTGATGACGGATGTGCAGGCAAAAAAAGGACTGGCAGAAGTGAGCGGGAAATGACCACGCCGCTGTTCCTTCTGCGATGCTGTGAGGTCGGGATCTCCATTAGGGATCTCGACCTTATTACGATCGGGCTAGTACTCGATATCTGGACAGAGAAGTCCAACGACGGCGTGAAATACAGACGTATTGCAGATCAGGCTGATTTTGATAAGTTTTGAAACTGCATCCTCATTGAAATAATCCTTAAAAGTGGGCACTGAGCCCACCAAATATTGTTATGTAAAAGGTATAATAATCAAACCGCTGATAGCATAGAATGATTGGTTTAAGTTGGAAGTATAGAATAATTCCTTGCGAATATATATATATAATTTATGTGTGCTTCTTGGTTCTAAATAGTTATTAATTTATCGTTGGTATTATGGAAAGGGGAAAACAGAGTATGGATGAAAAAGTCATTATAAAAAGTGAAACTTCCGGCTCGAAAGCAGGGACTTTAGTTGGTGGTTTTATAATTGCGTGGTTACTGGGAGTTGTTACACAATATCTAATTGAAGGACAGTTTTCACTTTTTCCGTTTAGTCCAGTGCCTATATGGTTTTCAATTGCTTTCCTTCCGTTTTTAATTATATACTTTGTGTTCTTTTTTATGGTTAATTCGTGTGAATTAGTCGTAACTGATAAGAGAGTATATGGAAAAGCAGCATTCGGTAAAAGAGTAGATTTACCGGTAGATTCAATTACTGCCGTCGGGACAGGATTGTTTAGTAGTGTTTCTGTGACCACTTCTTCGGGGGGGATCAAGTTTTACCTCTTAGGAAACAAGGATGAAATACATGAAGCGATTAGCACTCTGATAGTAAAACGGCAAGATAAGTCAGAAACAGTAACTACAACAACTATAAAACAAGAATTGCCTCAAAGTGCTGCTGATGAACTTAAAAAGTTTAAAGATTTAGCAGACAGTGGTGTTATTACACAAGAGGAATTTGAAGCCAAGAAAAAACAACTTTTAGGATTGTGATATGTCAGACATTGGAACAAAAGAAGCTTCGATAAGGTGGGGATATACGCAGGAAACTATTCGAAAATGGTGCGCTCTAGGGCTTATTCCTAATGCAACACAGGATAAAAAAGGGTCACCGTGGCACATTCCTGCAGATTCGGTTTGTCCCAAAAAAATAAAGACAAAGAGTTAGTCGATTTGTTTATCAAAATATTTTGTACAGAAGCATCTCTTCGGAGGTGCTTTTTTTATGCCCTGAAGGGAGGTGAGGAGGTATGGCAGGAAGAATCAAGGGAATCACGGTTGAGATCGGTGGGGATACAACAGGTCTGGATAAAGCCCTGAAAGGAGTCAATTCCACAATCAAAACAACGCAGTCTTCTCTGAAAGACGTGAATAAGCTCCTGAAACTCGATCCCGCCAATACCAACCTCGTCACCCAGAAACAGAAGCTACTAAAGGATGCGGTCAACGCGACAAAAGAAAAGCTGGAGGCGCTTAAGACTGCTCAGGAGCAGGCAAGGCAGCAGCTGGAGAATGGGACGCTTGGACAGGATAAGTATGATGCCCTGCAGAGGGAGATCATTGAGACAGAGGAAGAGCTGCGGCGCCTTCAGCAGGAAGCGGAAACG
>JAZRKZ010000279.1:0-5872 GCA_045646565.1 Lachnospiraceae bacterium | reverse complement strand
TGGCTACGATCCGACTTTGAAGATGACCCTGTCTTGCCGGACAGTGAGTTGACAGATGACTGGGTCATCATGGACCCAAGAAGCAGTGATAATAAGTTCATAATGTCCTCCTTCTTTTGACCGGCGCGACGGGCTCCCGGTCGATTTTTCTTTTTCTGCTTATATTTTACCACGATACGCGTAGAAATCTACAAAAAAACTGCGCGGCGAAAACAGAAATCTGAGGGGCGGCGCAGCGTAAATCACTGTTCACAAGGCTGCGTTTTTGTGCAATAATAGGCGCAGATTGAAGTCGCGGGCGGGGGATGTTTTCCCGCCGCAGAAGGAGCCTACGATGAATGTGTTTACAAAGATTCGATATTCCCTCATGGCAGAAAGTCTTCCTCTTGATAAAAATGCGCGCAAGGCTCACAAAGGCTGTTTCCTGCCTATGAATGACGGTTACACCCGTTATGAACACGCCGGTGAAGGACCGGAGTGCATTGTCCTTGTCCATGGTTTTTCTTCCCCCTATTTCATCTATGATCATCTCTTCGACAGCCTGGTCGCGCGGGGATATGAAGTCCTGCGCTACGATCTGTTCGGACGAGGACTGTCCGACCGGCCGGATGTCGTCTACGATGCGGATTTCTTTGTGAAGCAGCTCGATGAGCTGACGGAGGATCTCCTTCCGGGAAAGACATTTACTGTCGTCGGAACGTCGATGGGCGGAATCATCGGGACTCGTTTCGTGCAGATGCACCCCGACAAAGTCTCACGTCTCATCCTCCTTGCGCCGGCGGTCATGGATACGTTCCGGGTTCCTGCGACAATGAGGCTCTGCGATCTGCCTGTTGTCGGCGACAGGATCTTCAGGCTCATCGCGCCGTATTTCATCATATCAAAATCCGCGGACGAGCTTGGCGCCGCGACGGAGACGGAGAAGGACCGGTACATCCGCAGGTTCACGGATTTTGCGAGATACAAGGGATATTTTTCCGCTCTGGCAAGTTCGCTGGCCAACTGTGTGCTGGATTTTGACACCGCGATGGAAGCCTATCGCATGGCGGCAGCTTCCGGCAGGCCGATGCTGGTCATCTGGGGAACAGAAGACCACACGATGCCGTATTATCAGATCGACAGGATGAAAGAAGTATGTCCGGACGCAAGTTATGTGACCTATGAGGGGTCGCGGCATATGTTCGTCTTCGATGAGGCGGAGCGGACTGCGGAAGATATGGTCCGGTGGATGGAACAGCCTGAATCGGCCCGGTGAAAGGATAGCGATGAGAAAGAAAATAGCTCTCCTTGCTGCTGCCTGTATTTTCCTTGCAGCCTGCAGCAGGACTGTAGGAAAAAGTGAATCTCCCGCGGCATCAGCTTCTGATGCCGCGGCTGCGTCTCAGGCTGAGACCGGTGCGGATACCCGGCCGACAGGCGGGCCTGTCCCTGATATTGACGCGCCCGGGAATCAGACCGAGTATACCTTTTCCCAGATGAGTCTCCTGAACAATGAGCTCGGAGAGAATGTTCCGGATGACAATTACGGAACGACGTACGAGGTGTTCGTGTATTCGTTTGCGGACAGCGACGGGGACGGGATCGGAGACCTGAACGGTCTTTGCGACAATATCAGGTATATCAATGACGGTCAGCCGTCTGTCGGCGTGGATCTTTCTGCAAATGAGATCTGGCTCATGCCGATCTTCCCCTCCCCGACCTATCATAAGTACGATACCACGAACTATATGGAGATCGATCCGCAGTACGGGACAATGGAAGATTTCGACAAACTGCTTGCGGAGTGCCATAAAAAAGGCGTCAAAGTCATTCTCGATCTCGCCCTCAACCATACATCGACGGAGCATCCGTGGTTTGTGGCGGCGAAGGAGTATTTGCAGCACCTGCCCGCGGGAAAAGATCCGGTGAAGGAAGAATGCCCGTATGTGTGGTACTATGTCTTTTCAAGGGAAAACTATCAGGGCTTTGCGCCGCTCGACGGCACCTGGTTCTATGAGGCCAGGTTCTGGGAAGGTATGCCGGATCTCAATCTGAGCACGCCCGAAGTCAGGCAGGAGCTGACGAATGTGGTGAAGTTCTGGCTGGACCGCGGCGTCGACGGGTTCAGGCTGGATGCGGTCACGTCCTACGTCACGGACAGTACCGAGGGAAATATGGATATCATGACCTGGATCGCGGATACGGTGCACGGGATGAGGCCGGACGCCTATCTTGTGGGTGAAGCCTGGGAAGACCAGTCTGCGTATGCGAGGTATTACGGCACGGGTATCAATTCCTTCTTTGATTTTGCCTTCTCGGGTCCGGACGGGATCATCGCGTCGGTGGCCAGGGGAAGCAGATCGGCTAAATCGTATGCGGAGGCGCTTGTCAGCGAGGAAGAACTCTATGCGTCGGTGAACGGGAACTTTATCAACGCGCCGTTCTACACCAATCATGATATGGCCCGCAGCGCTGGCTATTACCCGGCGGATGACGGCAGCCGCACAAAGTTTGCCGGCGCTCTGAATCTGCTCATGACCGGAAACGCGTTCATCTATTATGGCGAGGAGCTCGGGATGGAGGGCTCCGGCCGCGATGAGAACAAGCGGGCGCCGATGTACTGGATCACGGCGGAGGAAGCCCGGGAGACTTCGGAGAACGGCAGTGCCGGTGAGAAGCTGCTTGCAAATATGTGCAGCGGGCCGGCGCAAATGGAGAAAACAGACATGAAGTTCGGCACGGCGTATGCGCAGATCGGGGACGAGCTGTCTGTCCATACCTACTATCGGAACGCGGTCCGGATCCGCAACGCGTTCCCGGTGATCGCCCGCGGCAGGACGGCAGTGGATTATGACCGGACTACTGACGCAGTCTGCGCCATGACCCGGGAGGATCCCGAAGGCCGGTACGAGCCGGTGGAAATCTTTATCAATGCGACGGAGCAGCCGGCTTCTGTCGATCTTTCGGGCTCTGCCTACACCGGGCTTCGCGCGGTGCTGACCGTTTCGAGGGATGAGGTCGTAATAGAAGGCGGCAGACTAACGCTGCCGCCGTATGGAATCTGCGTGATGAGTAAGTGACGCAAATTTCCGCGTATACACATCCGCCGTCACCGGGTGCCCGAAGCCCCAGTCTTCCTCCTTTGTGAGGAGGTGCTCAAAACCGTTCTTCAGAAGAATGGCCGCGGAAGCTTTGTTGCCGGGAATGACATGGGCGGTGATGAGCAGTACCTCTGTCTCTTTTTCGATGTAATCGACAAGGGCGCTGACAGTACTGCTGCCGATCCCGAGCCCCCAGTAAGTATCAATCAGACGGTAACCGATCGAGATGATTTTCCCCGACGGTTTATAATCATAAAGTTCAGCGAGGCCGACCAGCAGGTCGGGCCTCGTTTTTTGATAGACGCCGAGGATACACTGACGGTCACGGTCGAGATCCAGCTGCTGAAGAAGCATGAGCGCCTTCTCCGGCGCGTCCTGCCTCTCCGCAAGATAAGTCGGCTCGTAGCGGTAGACGATGGGGCTGTCTCTCAGTATTTTCAGAGTCGGAAGATCCCGTTTATTCAGTTTTCGGAGAATGAGTCTGTCATTTTCGATGATCATATTTCATTGGCCTGCTTTTAAAAATGTATCAGCCGCCTTCAGTCACGATGCCGAGTGCTTCAAGGATAGCGGTATCGTTAGCGGTGTCGGATAAGCCGAGCGCCTCTGATCCTTCAAAGAACGGATTCTCGACAGACGGATAATACTGATGATTGATGTGTTCAGCGAAATACTCCTCGATATTGGTGTAGTAGGGTCTTTCATTCGTTTCGGTCTCCGGAAGCAGCTTGGAATAAACACTGCTGGATTCGCTGTGTACTGTGTCGCTGAGCTCGGTGCCGTTTTTCGAGATGACCCAGATGCATTCATAGCCGCGCGCGGTCTCTTCGAGAACGATACCGTTGCCATCCGGGTAGGACGCGGGGAAAGGATATCCGTGTGCAAATCCCCACATGACATCACAGTAGACAACAGCCCCGTTTTCGTATGTCCAGACGGAAAGTCCGTGTGTGTTCCCATCTTCATGGGTGAGGAGCAGTTCCGGGATACCGTCTTTATCGATATCGTAAATATAATAGCCGCGTTCCATATCGCCCATCGCATTCTGCGCGGCGGCGATATAAGCGTCGTGTATGGACTGGGCTGTGTCAAGGTCGAGACCTGTGGCGGTGGTCTTTTGTTCTGCCCCGTCAGGTGAGCCGACAGTTTCTTCACCGGTTATCTCCGCTGTATCGTCCTGTGTCACTTCGGTCTGTTCATCAGGGGGCGCGGTGGCGGCGGACTCTGCTGCATTGTTCTGGCCAGGCTCTGCTGTATTGCTTTGACCAGGCTCTGCCTGTGCAGCCTGAGAGGCACTTGTATCCGGGGGCGATTCCCCGGGAGCGCTCTGAGTTTCAACGGTTTCCCGGGAACTTGTCTCCTGCGGTTTGACCGTGACAGGCGTTCCGGCAGCGCTGCCATTAATCGTTATATAGACCGCAGCGCCGGCGAACATAGCGGCAACAACCGCGAGAATAGCTGCTATAATAGATAGTTTTTTCATGACGGATCCTTTCTTGATTGATGTGATGCACGATCGTGTAGTATGAGCGTCATGCTTTATGCGCTCACTTTATTAATAACATTTTAAGTAAAAAAGCTCATTTTGTCACTCCAACACTTCTTTCATTTACAACAACGCCGGCGAACTTTTCCATCCCGAAGCGCTCTATAAAAGCAGTGCACTTGCACAGGAACATGTAATAGATATTCAAGCCGCTGCCGTGCAGGGATTCAAAATTTCCCTGCCCTTTTGCGATGCACAGATCAGCGCCAAACAGCAGCTCCTTTATCTCCTCCGGCACGATAAGCCGTCCGTCGAGAGGAGTGCCCGGCGCACAGGTCCCGTTGCCTATGACGGGAGCTATATCCGTAAGCCCGACTAAAGCAGCATCCTCGCAAGTCGCGTCATTGTGGGTCGGCATGCCGCGGACCAGGATGGTTATGTCGATCACAGGATAAAGACGCCTGATGAGACGCAGCAGGACCTTATCCATGACGATTTCTCCACAGTTATCCGTGATGTACACAAGCTTCTTTTTTGTGCGCAGATCTTCTTTCAGTGATTCAAGAGTTTTCGGATCGATCCGGGTCGAACTGCTGGCTTCGAGGATCTCCATCAGCTTCTCCTCGGTCACAACGTCCAGCGCACCATAATCAATGTAATTTCCCGCCATCGCGTACTGAATGCCGCGCAGAAGCGGATCCGGGGAGGCGCCGACTTCAGCGGCGACCCGATCCTCCAGCGTCAGCATCAGCTCGTTAAAGCTCCTTTTCGGTTCTACATACTGATCGTCAACATCAGCGTACCTCTTCATGACTCCCGAAAGCAGCGCGGACATGGCCGGCGCAGACTCATTACCCCTGCAGTCTCCGGCCGTGGAGCGGATTTCCTCAAGCATCTGTTCCATTTTGTCGGGCTGAACGGGAAGCGCCTTTGCCCGCCGAATGGCGGTGGCAAGGCAGCAGTTCCAGCAGGATGTATTTGCAATCATATTCTCCCTCGCTTTTATATTTTGAAAGGATTCCTGAAAACCCGTAGCCGCCCCTTTAGCCCCGCTTCTGGTGAACCAGGGGCATGCTTCCTGACATATATGTCTTTGGCTTCCTCTGACTTTAGTATACCATGTCTTTTAGCCCTTGCGGGCGGTCGTTTTCATTCTTATCTGCATGGTCTCCTGCCGGCAGGAGCTGAGGCAGTCTGTCTCCTTCCCCCATGTCAGGGCACTGAGTGATGTCAAGGACATGGAGTTATAGTTTAAGCTTTTTTACAAGCTGTCAACACCGCAATCTATTTATTTCAGTGATTTAAG
>JAZRKZ010000278.1:0-4135 GCA_045646565.1 Lachnospiraceae bacterium | reverse complement strand
ACCTGATCCAGCTCCTTGCCATCTCTATTGCGTCTGGCCAGTCTGGCCAGCACTTCCTTTATCGAGCAGTACTTGTCCGCGACAACGATGACATAACCTTCTCTGCAATGCGGCGCCGCAGGCGTCGTCGGCCACATATGGTGGCAGATAATATCCTCCTCACGGCGTGTAAGACCGCCGAGCAGGTTCCCGGCGACTTCGACCGATTCGATCGGATGCCGCTGCCAGCACACAAGATTATTCTTGAATTTCTCATATCTTCCGACGATTCCCAGGTCATGACACAGCGCTCCGCGCACCATGGCCCTCGTATCTGTCTTTATATGCATCGCATTGAGAAATCTGCATATCTTCACCGAAGTATAGGCGACTCCCAGACTGTGGTCGCCCACCGTCGTCACATGATGATGCTTCTGCCGAAGAGCCTGTCTGAACTCGGGAGACGCGAGAATTTCTTCCCCGTAGCTGCGAACAAGCTGCATAGCCAGCATATCCATCGGCTCTTCCTCCTTTCCGCCGCGGGTATTCCGCGTGTGAGCTTTTTTATTGCCGGTCCCGCATGGGACGGTCCGGGCCGCATTAAGCGCATGGGCTGCGGTCCGCACATTCGGGATTTACCTGCATTTTAGTCTCTAAGCGGCGGTTTGTCATCAGAAAAGTCGAGAATTTATACTTTGTTAACAAAAGGTTTTTATTCTGCTTTCTCCGGAGAGGCGTCCTTATTCTTCATACCGTAATGCAGGAAGAACATGCAGCCGAGCGTGATGACCACGCCGATGATGAGGCAGACAACTGCATTCTGGACAAAGCCGGCAATGACATAGGCGACGAAGGAGATCGCAGCCGCGGTCAGCGCGTACGGCATCTGTGTTGAAACGTGTACGATGTGATCGCACATGGCTCCGGCGCAGGGCATGATCGTCGTATCCGAGATCGGCGAGCAGTGGTCGCCGCATACAGCGCCCGCCATACATGCGGACGTGCAGATGATCGCCAGCGGATTACCGCTCTCGAGCGGGAAAGAAGCAAGGCAGATCGGAATCAGAATACCGAATGTACCCCAGGATGTTCCTGTGGCAAATGACAGCCCGACCGCGATCAGGAACACAATCGCCGGCAGGAACTTCTGCAGTTCGCCCGCGGAGCTGGAAACGATCGCCGCAACATAATCTTTGGCGCCGAGAGAATCGGTCATGCTCTTTAATGTCCACGCCAGGACCAGGATCATGATCGCCGGGACCATGGCCCTGAAGCCTTCCGTAAGGCATTCCATACAGTCCTTGAACTTCAGAACGCCGCGCAGAATATAGACGATCAGAGTAATGACCAGCGCCACGAAGGAGCCGAGAACGAGACCTACGGATGCGTCCGAGCCGGCAAACGCATCGATGAAATTCTTGCCCTCAAAGAAACCGCCGGAATAAATCATACCGATCACGCAGCAGATGATCAGAGATACGATCGGAAGCACGAGGTCGACGACCTTGCCGCTGCCGCGGACAGCCGCCTCATCCGTTCCCTGCGGCGTCATATCCGTGAAAATGTTGCCGGCAAGAGCGTTTTTCTCATGTTTTGCCATCGGGCCGTAATCAATCTTCAGGATCGTGATCGAGACCATCATAACGATCGTCAGAAGCGCATAATAATTGTACGGGATCGCCCGGATGAACAGCATAAGGCCGTTCGTTCCTTCCGGAGAGAAAGCGGATACAGCCGCTGCCCAGGAAGAGATCGGCGCGATAATGCAGACCGGTGCGGCCGTCGCGTCGATGAGGTAAGCCAGTTTCGCGCGCGATACCTGATGGCGGTCGGTGACCGGACGCATGACGGAACGGACTGTCAGGCAGTTAAAATAGTCGTCAATGAAGATGAGACAGCCGAGAAGAATTGTTGCCAGCTGTGCGCCGACACGCGACTTGATCCTCCTGGAAGCCCACTCACCGAACGCAGCGGAACCGCCCGCCCTGTTCATGAGCGCGACCATGATGCCGAGGAAGACAAGGAACACAAGAATACCGACGTTATAAGAATCGGCAAGCTGTGCGATCATGCCATCCTGGAAGATATGGACCAGCGTTCCTTCGAAGCTGAATCCCGAGTAGAAAAGACCTCCGACTACAATACCAACGAACAGTGAACTGTACACCTCTTTGGTAATAAGCGCCAGAGCGATTGCAACGATTGGCGGTACGAGCGACCAGAATGTTGCGTACATGAAAGTTTCCCCCTTTCAAGAATGAGTATTACTTTTGTCCGGCTTTACTATTTCGCCGCTTTAATGCGTTAAATTGCCGAACAATTACGCCTATTATACCACTCTTGGGGGGAAAAATAAAAAACTTTTTTATCTCTGAAGCAGAATTCTCGTGACAGAATGCTCGTAACTTCAGACCTCGATCAGGTCGACCGTCTCATACTGCATGATCACTGCCATGATCCTTGTCGGGAATCCGGTAACAGCCTTATTGTATGCTTTCGCCTTCTCATTGTATTTCTCCGCGGCTTCCGTCCACTTACTCAGGCTGTCCGTGACCTTATCCCGGGCTTCCTTATAAACGCTCCGGGCAAGTCCGCTCTCATCCGCTTCACTTAACAGGGCGTCAAGGGCTTTCGAAAGAACTTTTTCCGCATCGCTTCTTTCCCGGACCGAAGCTGCGGCGGCAAGATCCTTATAAGCCTCGTTGACTGCGCTGACACGGTCAACGGACGCACCGCCGTCTTCCGCCGCGGCGTCCGTAAACGCTGTGACCGGCTCCTGCATCATCCGGATCACGGTTGTGATATCCGAGTACGCAAGCTCGACGCCCGACCGGCTGTTCGCCATCGTCTGCCAGCCGGTCATAAGAAGGCCGATAATAATCGCCGCTGTGGAAAGAATCATATATGTCTTTTTCTTTTTATCGCCGTAACTGTTGTCTTTTTTCATCCGGCTCCCGGAATAATTCCCGCCGACTTTTTTCTGTACTTTTTTCTTTGACAAAGATCCTGTTCTCCTCTTCCTGGTCTCACGGACTACTATATCGAAAATTCATGTTTCTTGCAAGGGGCGGCGGGCAATGAGCGGCAGCGTCCCAAAGACCGCTCGTTGTATGATGGAACGCAGCGCCATCCCCGATCTATGCGCCTGCGCAAAAAAACAGCTGTCACACATGCGGCGGTCCGCAGGCAGGAATTTGAGATCAAGTCCCCGACCGGCGGAGCATCGCATAGGTGACAGCAGCTTATCCATCAGGATCTGTTATTTTTTTTCTGTAAGGCAGCAGATGTAATCCATGGAAACTTTATACAACTGAGAAAGCTGGATCATTGCGTCGAGCGGGATCCTGACATTCCCCCTTTCATAATCCGAATATGTCCTCTGTGCGACATGCAGAATCTTCGCCACCTGTGCCTGAGAATAGTCATTGTCCTCTCTAAGGTCTCTGATACGTTCTAAATACAATACCTTATTCATACTTTCGCCTGCCTTTATATTACTTCAAATGGTAAATGACGGAATCGACGGACCGCTTTACCCGACGCGAACAGAACACAATCTTCTGTACGCTCTTTAGTTAGAATACCCGATTCATGTACTAGAAATAACAATTGAGTGACATAACCGCTTAAAATTAATAAAATATTTTTAAGCATTTGCATCAGCCCCTTCTCAGCGATCTGTCCGGAAGCGGTATCTCCCATACGCATGACCATAAAAAATGACCGGATACAACAAACATCATTCAAGCATGTCATATCCGGTCAGGGTTCAATTTTCATATTTTCATCGAATCAGCGCAGGCTTTTCCATTTACGATCATATATGGCGGCGCCAGCTCATCAATACGCGTCCGGGTTCAGATTATGGGCCTTCTCATAATTAGAGATCATCGCAACATTCTGGCGTTCGATATCGTTCAGCATATCTTCCGAGAACTGTCCGGCGGGCACACTCGGCGTATACCAGGAGAACTGGCTGAAATATTCGGCATACTCCTGATTAATGAACGTATAGCCGTTCCGGGCGTAGATCTCGTTGACCATGAGCCTTATCTCTCTCGCGGAACGTCCTTCAAGCTCCGACTCGTCAAGGAGGCGCGAGCTGCTGTCCGGCATGACCATTCCCTCGCCGGATCCCTGCGACGGTTTTTTCGTC
>JAZRKZ010000277.1:0-5435 GCA_045646565.1 Lachnospiraceae bacterium | reverse complement strand
TCATCTTTTCCATCCGCACGACAAGGTCGTAGCGTCCGCCCTTGGCGATGGGTTCGCCGGTGCCGAGAGTCACCGCGCTGAAAATGATTCCCGTATAGTAATTGTACTTGGAGAGATAGCCGAAGTCGTAGGAGACATATTTGTCGAGACCGCGCGCGGCAATCAGGGACTGAATGTCCCGGAGCCTTCTGATCGCGGCCTTTTCCCTCGCGCCGATCGCGTATTTTTCGGCAGTGTCGATGACCTCTGCGCCGCCGAACAGCTGCGGCAGGTTCTCGAGCGCTTCCGAAAGCAGCGGATCGATCCCTGTCTCGTAGAGGAGCTCGCCGACGCCGAAAAAGTTCTTATTGGAGATGAGCTTTCGTATACTTTCAATATGATCATAGTCGAGCCCGGTGGACTCGGCGATCGCCTTGAAGAAATCTACTTCGCCGACGCTGACCTGGAACTCGCTGATGCCTGCAGCCAGGATGAGCTCGCATGTGAGCGTGATGATCTCCGCGTCCGCCTTAGCGCTCGCATCCCCGATGAACTCGACGCCCATCTGGGTCGACTCTTTAAGCCGGCCCTGCAGCTCGGCGGAATTGACGAAAGTGCTGCCCTCATAGCAGAGACGGACCGGCATTGATTCCTCCGGAAAATGCATGGAGACCGCTCTTGCGACAGAGGGGGTGAAGTCAGAACGCAGGACCAGTGTGTTGCCGTCACGGTCAAAGAACTTATAGAGCTCATTGGACGGGGTCGTTCCGATGTCGCTGGAGAAGACGTCAAAGAATTCGATCGTCGGCGTCTCAATATCGCAGTAACCGTATTTTTTGAACACGGAATGGATACTGTTCATGAGGCGGACCTTCGACTGCATGGTATCTCCGTACAGGTCGCGGAAACCCTCCGGAGTGTGGATGACTCTGTTGTTCATGGCTTTTTGAGCGGCGGGGACCCACTTATGAGGAAGTTGGGAGGAGCCGCATTCTCCTTCTTAAAACTAACGTTCTGTGCTTGATCTATTCGTCGTCTTCCCTGCCGTCGAGGTCTGACTGAAGACCTTCCAGGATGGGGATCATGCTGTTCTTTTCTGTGAGAAAAAAATCCGGATCGAGCTCGTCATACGTGAAGCTCTTCCGTCCGCCTGCCTCTCGGCGCTGCCAGAACTTTGTGAGTTCGGCAAGGCGCATGTAATAATACGTATGCTTCTCGCTGAAATAGAGGATCAGGAAAGATACGCCGCCCTGCTCCTCGAAATCCTGCATGAATTTCATCTGGTGTTCATGGATATTGGCCAGCGGGAATGTGGTGACGGCGCACTCCTTCGCGTCAAAGCACACAGGAATGCCCTGGACCGCCCCGAGATAGTCGACCGTACTCTTCTGGTCAAAGTAGGCGAGCGTAATATGCCTTGAACTCTTGTCGATCTCGATCGGCGTGATAGGCGTCGGCACCTTCTGAATGACAGCGAGCCTGCGTTCCCGCAGGATCTCAATTGTATAGTTGATGAGCTCTTCCAGCGTGGAGCCGCGAAGACCTCTTGAATTCCAGGTCGCCATATCAGATGAATCCTATCTTATCGAGCGGCCAGTACCGAAGGACCGCCTTGCCGAGGATCTTGTCCCGGCTCACAAAATGATTGTGCCAGAATCTGGAATCATTACTGTTGTTGCGGTTATCTCCCATGACAAAATAGCTGCCTTCCGGTACGGTGAACGGGCCGAAGGATCCAAGCGGCTCTTCCGGACAGAAGCTGTCGTCAAGCGGCGTTTCGGCTCCGTTGATATAGACCTTGCCGTCCACGATGAGGACGGTCTCACCGGGCATACCGATGATCCTCTTGATATACTTCAGGGATTCGTCGTCCGGGAACTTGAAAATAATGATATCGAAGCGCTCGGGATCGGCTGACCGGTAGGCAAGACGGTTTCCGAAAATCCGGTCGCTCGCCATGATCGTGTTTTCCATCGATGAGGACGGGATCCTTGCGTTGATGAGCAGGAAACCGTTCACAATGGTGACGACGGCCAGGACGAACAGGAACATTTTGATATAGGAAATGATCTCGGCCCTCAGCTCAGTGTTATTGACTTCTTTTTCCTCTTTCATAGTCTGAAGAATCCTCTTTACTGTGTGGTAGAACGAGTCCGAGGCGCCGCAGCACTCTGGCTTCATCGGAACAAAAAGGCGCCGTGAACGTCCTGCCGGATACATAGGAAAAATCGCCCTCTGTCGGTGGGAATGTGATTCTTGCCGCATGCAGGAACTGATGCGTAAGACATAAGTCGCGTTTCAGCATCCGGCACAGATCGCTGTCGCCGTATTTCGTATCCCCGATGACCGGTGCACCGAGATAGGCCAGATGGCTTCTGATCTGATGCGTTCTTCCGGTGATGAGGTGAACGTCGAGGAGGGAGAAACCATTTGCCTGACAAAGGACCTTGATCCCGGTGAGGATCCGGCTGTAGCCTTCCGCGGCGTCCGGGCGGATCTTGACCTTGTTCTTTGACGGATCTTTCCGGAGAAAAGCCTCAAAAATCCCGTCACTTACATTTCCGTAGGTGACGGTCAGATAGTGCTTTTCAATATCCCGCTTGCGTAGGATCTCTGACAGGAACTGTGAGCCCTTAAGACTCTTTCCGCACAGCACAAGCCCTGTCGTGTTGCGGTCGAGCCGGTTCACGGGGGCCGGCCGGAACGTGGAAAGCTCCGCATGCGTGATCTTTCCCGAACTTAGAAGGTAGGCGATCAGCGCGTCCGAAAGGTTTTCCGCACCCGTCATTTCGGGCTGCGAGAGGATTCCGGCGGGTTTATTTGCAAGCAGAAGATCGTCGTCCTCATAGATGACTAACGAGGAGAAATCGAAGGAACGCGGGATAGAAACAGGCGCGGCCTTTTCGGGGGCGCAGGCAAATTTATCGAAAGTCTCGTCCGAAAGGAACAGCTTGACCCCGTCCGACAGGGAGAGAATTTCATTTCCCTGGGCCTTTTTTCCGTTCAGCGTGATATTCTTCTTCCGGAGCATCTTGTAAAGAAAACTCTTCGGCGCGTTGGGAAGAAGCTTGGACAGATACTTGTCGAACCTCTGCCCTGCCTCGTTTTTTCCGATGATAAATTCTTTCATAATAATTGTGACTGCTGGACCGGGTCACAGAGAGATTGATACAAGGAACATCCAGATCGTCTGCTCAAGATCGTAATCCGGGTATCTGGAGTCGGGCCTGAACTTGACATCGCGCAGCGAGTCTGCGTGATCGTTCATCGAATCAAGCCGTTCGATAAAGTGCTTTTTGTCGGTCATGAGGGTGACGCTTCCGCTGATGCCGTTTGAGCGAAGCACCTTCTTGACATAGTCGGCCGTGAATTTCGGGTCGCCCTTTTTATCCGTGACGAGTCCGACGACAGTATTTCCGCATATTGCCGCTGCATCCACCATCGTACTTGCCTTCTCGTGCGTCACATAGAGCTCGTAGGCCATGGTGAGCGTTCCGGCGTGCTCTTCGATCTCCCGGTATTCTTCCTCCGGGATCGATGCGTGCGTGAAGACCATGACCAGGCTGACGAACGCCATTGCAAATGGGATGACAAGTACCAGCGCAAGAACCGTCAGGAGACTCTTTTCCGATCCGTATATCAGAATGCCCGCCAGGAAAATGAGGGCCGGCAGAAGGAATGACAGGATCGTGATGAGGAGCCTGCGCTTTCTCTCATAGCGGAAATATCCGTATTCGCCTTTGGAAACTTTCTGCATAATAACCTCCGCTTTGTGTTGCTCCTTAACTCACTGATAGGCTATTGTAACATACATTTGACAGTTATGCACGATTTCTTTTAGAGGGGCTCAACCGAGAAGATCGTAAAAATCCTGAATAAAATAGTCCGCCTCGCGCTCTTTGATCTCGCGCACATTCTCGGAGTAGGCGTCGTACACGGCGGCTACCGTCATGCCGGCCCGCTTGCCCGACTGGATGCCGATGGGGATATCCTCGAAGACCAGGCAGGCGGAAGGGCTTGTTCCGAGCTTTCCGGCTGTGTGCAGATAGACGTCGGGTTCCGGCTTGTTGGCAGTCACGTCGTCGCAGGTCGTGATCACGTCGAAATACTCACGGATCCCGTGGATGCGAAGGATCTCCTCAACGAGCCGCAGGTGGTTGGTGGATGCGATCGCCATCTTGATGTCGTGCTCCGCGAGCTTTGAGATGAGCTCCTTTGCGCCGGGCTTCAGGCGGATATCGTGCTTGTACTTATACTCCGCCATCTCGATCCATGTCCGGCCGATCTCCTCGACCGAATCGGTGATCCCGAACCGGCGGCGGAAGTATTCCGCCACTTCAGTGAACCGCAGGCCTTCGAGCTGGTGCTGCAGGTTCTCCGGCACATCGATGCCGAATCGCTCAAGATACTCGACGTCGATCTCGCCCCACATGCCCATGGAGTCGATCAGGGTGCCGTCGAGGTCAAAGATAGCCGCTTCGAAGTCCAAAATATCGGGTACGGATGTCGTATCCGTCTTCACCGCTGTCTCAGGATTGGATGAAAAAATGCTCATAGAATACCTCACAGTAATCTTCGTCCGGGCGCTCTCCTGTTCTTGATGCGTCCGTTGTCATATACGCCGAAACCGACCGGATACCCCTCGATGAGGATCAGGATCTCCTTGGCTTCATACGCCCCGCCGCTCTTCTGTTTCTTAGCCGGGCGCTTTTCCTTAGTACGCTCCGTGCCTCTGCCTTTCCTGCGATTTGCGGAAGTGCTGCCCGGGCTCGTCTTAAAGAGCGAGGATGGATCGGCGCCGCCAAGAAGACGCGACGGCGTGCCGCTCGTGTTTTGGATTTCGTCTGTATGTGCAAATACAGTCTCGCCCCGCAAATACCTCTCCGCCCGCGGATCGTCGGCGGCGAGACTTAGGATCTTTCCCCACTCGTCCCTCCTCAGGGCTTCCGCAAGGGCCTGGGAAGGGATGAGCCGGTCCTTTTTCAGCGTGCCGAAGTGGAGGCCGGTCATGAGATAGCGCAGCGAAGAATAAGGCCGGATCCCGTCCGGGATCAGATAGATCTCATCGTTCTTTTCGTAGAACACACGCTTACATGACACTGCGTCGTCCCTTTTCGGCGCCGCCTTCTTAATAAGCGCAAGGAACTGACCTTCTCCGCGCATTCTGTGCGGATAGATGCGGACACACTTTTCGCTGCCGGGGAGGATTCCGTGCGCGAAGCCGTCCTGTTCCGGTATATCGCAGAGGGTGAGGTCCGGGTGGTTCTTTAGCAGGCTAAGGACATTTGCCTCATTTTCAAGGACCGAGAACGTGCAGGTCGAGTACATGAGAAAGCCGCCGGGCTTCAGCATTTTGACGGCCGAGGCCAGGATCTCAGCCTGGATAATGGCGTAGCAGGCCGGACCTTTTTCCTCCCATGCGGCCGTCATGCCGGGCTCCCTTCGGAACATGCCCT
>JAZRKZ010000276.1:0-10503 GCA_045646565.1 Lachnospiraceae bacterium | reverse complement strand
CCTTCATCTGGAGGATGAGCTTCATAAGAGGGTCATCGGGCAGGATGAGGCGGTCAGCCGCGTGGCGGACGCCATTCTCCGCTCCAAGGCAGGCATCAAGGATCCTAAACGGCCGATCGGCTCGTTCCTTTTCCTCGGCCCGACCGGCGTCGGTAAGACCGAACTGGCAAGGACGCTTGCAGCCAACCTGTTCGATGATGAGAACAACATGGTCCGCATCGATATGAGCGAGTACATGGAGAAATTCTCAGTCTCCCGCCTCATCGGAGCGCCTCCCGGATATGTCGGTTACGACGAGGGCGGTCAGCTTACGGAAGCGGTCCGCAGAAAGCCGTTCTCTGTTGTCCTCTTTGATGAGGTGGAGAAGGCCCATCCGGATGTCTTCAACGTGCTGCTTCAGGTCCTGGACGACGGCCATATCACGGACAGCCAGGGCAGGACCGTGGACTTCAAGAACACGATCATTATCATGACATCCAACCTCGGATCCCAGTTCCTGCTGGACGGCATCGGTGAGAACGGAGAGATCAGTGATTATGCGGCCGATATGGTGCAGAACGAGCTTCGGATCCATTTCCGGCCCGAGTTCCTGAACAGACTGGATGAAGTCATTATGTTCAAGCCGCTCACGAAGGCGAATATCAGTGGAATCGTCGACCTGCTCCTTGCGGACCTCAACAGACGTCTTGCGGACAGGCAGCTTACGATCAGGCTCACGGACGAAGCGAAGCAGTATGTGATTGAGCGCGGGTACGACCCGGTATACGGCGCCAGACCGCTGAAGAGATTCCTGCAGCAGAACGTGGAGACGCTCGCGGCGAAGATCATCCTCGGATCGGAGATCCACGAGGGATCGACCATCGTCATCGAAAGCGACGCGGATGAAGGCCTCACGGGGCATGTTCTCCAGTCGCCGCGCACTAAGTAAAATAAAAAGCACATAAAAAAGGCTGCGAACTTGAGGTTCGCATCCTTTTGTCGTCT
The DNA here is from genome assembly GCA_045646565.1 of Lachnospiraceae bacterium. Lineage (GTDB taxonomy): Bacteria > Bacillota > Clostridia > Lachnospirales > Lachnospiraceae > Chordicoccus. The sequence continues at coordinate 9,519 of JAZRKZ010000276.1, read as the reverse complement.
CAGGTCTCCCAGGGATATTTCGGACGCTCATCCGGGTACGCGTAATCGCCCCAGTGCGTCTGGAATTGATTAGTCTCCTCATTATATTCGTAATCCAGCGCTTCGAGCTTATCGAGGATATAATCCTTATCAACGCATTCTGAGGCACAGAAGGCGTCGAGGTTGGGATAAAAGTCCCTCAGCTTCAGATTGACGAAGCTCAGAAGAATAATTGGGTCTCTGGGTATCATAAACAATCTCCTTTAGGTTTCAGACCGGTTCCCCGTTCTCATACTTTGCCACGACCTTCTTGATGCGGTCGTTCGGATCAAGAAGTCTTGACAGGGACGCGTCGTGGTTCAGCGTATCGATGACGAGCGCGAGATATTTGCTCATATCGCAGTTCGTATAATATGGTTTCGAAAGCAGCTCTTCCGGCTGATAGACGAGGTTGGTCGTGATCAGGCGGTCGAATGTGCCCTGTTTATAGGCGTCATCGAATTTTCCGAGACCGCCGGTGAAGATGCCGAACGTCGCGCACAGGAAGATGCGGGCGGCTTTTTTTCTCTTTAAGAGCTGAGCGGTCTCAAGGACCTTGTCGCCGGAGGAAATCATATCGTCGATGATGATGATATCCTTGCCTGCAACGTCGGTTCCGAGGAACTCATGCGCGATGACCGGGTTCTCGCCGTCCACGACAGTCGTGTAGTCGCGTCTCTTGTAGAACATGCCCATATTGATGCCGAGGACGTTGGCGACATAAATGGCCCTCTGCATGCCTCCCTGGTCGGGGCTGATGGCCATGAGGTGATCCTTGTCGATCTTGATATCCTTTTCATAGCGGAGGATATTCTTGATGAACTGGTAGGCCGGGCTCATCGACTCGAAGCCGGAGAGCGGGATCGCATTCTGCACGCGCGGATCGTGAGCGTCGAAGGTGATGATGTTCGATGTGCCGAGGGCTTCGAGCTCCTGCAGCACGTTCGCGCAGTCCAGAGACTCGCGGCCGTTCCGGATCTGCTGCCTTCCTTCATAGAGGTAGGGCATGATGACGTTGATCCTGTGGGCTTTGCCGCCGGCTGCGGCAATCACACGCTTGAGATCCTGAAAATGGTCGTCCGGGGACATGACATTTTCAAAACCTGCCATTTTATAGGTCAGAGAATAGTTGCATACGTCGACGAGGATGTAGAGATCATCGCCGCGGACAGTTTCCTTGATTGTTCCCTTGCCTTCGCCGGAGCCGAAGCGCGGCGTGTCGGCTGTGATAATAAAAGAGTCTCTTGAGTAGCCGTTGTCTCCGGACACTTCGCCGTTAGCCACACGGGCTTTTCGCCATGAGACGAGATGGTCGTTGATCTTGCGTCCGATCTCCTGTGTACTTTTTAAAGGGATGATTCCGAGACGCCCGTCCGGAGAAGCGCTGAGTACCGGTCTTGCCTGTGTGTCTGTTGAGACTGTATTCATGTGTTTCCTCCACGTAATTTTTTCTGGACACGTATATCTGTGCCGACCAGTTTAATGAAAGTATAGTGGCTGAGCAGCCTGGAATAAATCCGCTGCGAGTAGGCGGCGGAAAATTCTTCGGGTGTCATGTTCGTCGAGATGATCGTCGAACGATTCTTCGCGATGCGCTCGTTCAGAACATGGAACAGCAGGGATGCTGAAAAAGAATTCGTCGCCTCAGTTCCGAGATCATCGATCGTCAGGAAGTCTGAATCCAGGATCATTTGCAAATGCGAGCTGTTCCGCCCCTCGCGCCCGAACGTCGCGTCTGCCAGAAGATCGAAGAATTCTCTGGCGGAGAAGTACAGGGCTGAGTGCGAACGGTCCAGCATTTCCTTCGCGATACAGTGGGTGAGGAAGGTCTTTCCGACGCCGGTATTGCCGTAGATATAGAGATTGTTATCCGGCCAGCCGGCATGAGCGATAAAGTACCTCGCCCTGATCACGGCGTCCTGAGCGGTCTGTCTCGCTGTTTTGCCTGTCAGTTCATTCTGTATTGTATCAGAATACCAGTCAAATGAAAAGTTCCTGAAGTTCTCTTTTTCGAGAACATCGCCGATACTGTACTCATTGTAGAGGAGATCGATGGCCGCGCGCTTGAAACAGGCGCACCGTACGCCGTCGACATATCCCGTATCGCGGCAGATGGGGCAGTCGTACTGCATGGAGAGATAATCCGTCGGATACCCGTGGCCGCTGAGGAGACGGACTCGCTCATCGGAGATCCTCTTCATCTCTTCCCCGTAGGAAGTGAGATCGGCGTCCGGGGAAAAGACCCGCTTTTTGGCGGCTTCCACGGAGGCGGCGGCCGCCCGGTCATCGAGCGCGCGGATCTCCGGGATCCTTACGGCGATCTCCGCTTCGCGGGCAAGAAGCTCGTGACGGTGCGTCTCGCGGATCTCTTCATATCTGCGCATCAGTTTGTCGTATTGGGAATTTCGAAGAGGCATAGTTTACTCCTTGTCATCTGCGGAAACCACATCCATGTTGAGGAGCTGGGCTTCCAGTGACTGGTAATCGTAGTTTCTCTGTTCAAAATTGTAGAAGCTGCCGCCGGGCGTCTTTGACTTTCGTCCCGCTGTCCTTGACGGCTTCTTTGTATCCTTGTCTTTTTCGTACTTTGCGTCCTGAGCGGCGATATCGGCGTATGTCCGGACGCCGGCGTTCCACCAGCTCGTCAGGATTTTGTCGGCGTATCCGATCGTAGGCTTTGCGATCTGAAGGACTGTGCGCGTGCAGGCCTCCGTGACCACATCCATCGGCAAGCCGTAGGTCGAAAGCCACTTGTCCATGATCTGTATCTCCGCGGGGATCGGATTATGGCTGTTGACGCCCAGAGCCCTGAAGATATCATAGTATTCCTTATGAAATCTGCCGGCAGATTCACGCGCATCCCGGACTGTCCGGATCCCCTGGTCGAACCACGAGATTCCGACTTTCTCAATGTAGCGGATGCTTCTGTGATCCAGATTGACACAGTATTCGATCAGGTATTCGATCAGTTCCGCCGAGAAATGAAGATCGTCGTAAAAATAGAAGATCGTTTCCTGATCTGTCTTTGTCAGCGGGCGCGCCATGTACTGTTCGGCGATAAAGAGCAGTTCTCTGACGTCTTCTCTGGCAGCCAGTTCCGCTCTCCGGTCTGCAGTGAGCGTATAGGAAGTCCGGGATGTTTTTCTGTCTCCGGCCGACCCGGTCTTTTCGGCAGTGGATTTTTCCTTTTTGCCGCTAACCTTCGTGGACGCGGCGCTTTCATCCTTATTATCCGGGGTCGGCGTCAGGTCCGCGGCGTCTTCCTGACGAGCAGGTTGCGCGCCGGCGGCGTTTCCTGTTTTCTTTCCGGAAACTTTCGGCGCCTTCTGATTTGGCGGCGCATCCTCTTCGACTGCGGCTGGGTCTGCAAATGTGATTCTTTCGATAGTACGGTCGTCATTCATTTGCACCGTGAGAAGCCCGCTCTTTTCCCAGTAACGGAGGGCGCGGAGAATATCCCGCTCCGTGCAGGTCAGGCGGTCCGCGATCTCAGTGAGGGATATGTCCCGGACGGGATTTTGCGATATGCGGAGAAGGTAGAGATAGATCTTCACAAATTCTCCGTTGGCCTTCGGCATATGCACGTCGAGAAAAGCATTCGATAAAATTGTGATGTCCTGTGGATAACAGGATGTGATTCTAAATGTGCTCATGATCTACCTCATTCTAATCTTATGTTGGATGATTAGTATATCACACATAAAAGAGACTGCATCCACAAAATAATCCACACGTTTCACAAAAAAATCCACATTGCCCGTGGAAATAATGCACAACGGGCAATGTGGATATTGTGGTCAAAGTGGAAAAATCAGCGGGAAAGGAGCGCAGGACCGATATTTGTCACGTTTCCGGCTCCCATAGTTATCAACAGATCGCCTTCCTTGCAGTGTGCATAGAGGTAATCTTCGATTGCTTCAAAAGTATCAATATAGACGACATCTGTGCCATATTTTTTTACTTCGTCCGCAACATCCTGAGAGGAAACGCCGTAAATGTCCTGTTCGCGCGCCGGATAGATCTTGGCGAGGACAACGTGGTCGGCTGTGCTGAGCGCTTCGCCGAACTCAGCGAGCAGGGCTTTTGTCCTCGTGTAGGTGTGCGGCTGGAAAACGACCCACAGTTCTTTGTGCGGATATTTTAAAGCCGCGGCAAGCGTCGCCTTGATCTCTGTCGGATGATGTGCATAGTCATCGACGATTGCAGCGCCGTTCATCTTGCCCTTGTATTCAAAACGACGGTCGGCGCCGGAGAAGTCGCAAAGACCTTTTGCGATCACCGCGGTATCGATCCCCAGGTGGCGGGAGGCTGCGATGACGGCGAGAGCATTTGCAACATTGTGAACGCCGGGGACACGAAGCGTGAACTCGCCGAGTTTTTCGCCGCGCTCATATGCGGTGAACGACGCGCAGCCCATCTCGTCAAATACAATATCGGATACAGTGTAGTCCGCGTCGCCTTCAAGGGATGTCGTGATGATGCCGCACGCGATGCCGGCAGTGACGACGTCGTATTTCCGGGTGTCTTTATTGATGACCAGGACGCCATCCCGCGGGATCTGGGATGCGAACTTGTGGAAGGATTCGGCGATATCGTCGAGGTCCTTAAAGAAATCAAGATGGTCCTCATCCACATTCAGAATAACGCCGACAGTCGGAATCATCGAATGGTAGCTGTTCGTGTACTCGCAGGCCTCTGTGATGAAGTTCCCGGAGGCGCCGACGCGGATATTGCCGCCGATTGACGGAAGAATGCCGCCGACGGAGATGGTCGGGTCCATACCGGCCTCAAGGAGGACCAGGGAAGCCATGGACGTCGTGGTCGTTTTGCCGTGCGTGCCGGCGACCGCGATGGAGACCTCATAATTCTGCATCATCTCGCCGAGGAGCTCGGCGCGGGTCAGCATCGGTATATAGGAGTTCACAGCAGCCACGAATTCAGGATTGTCCGGATGGATCGCAGCCGTATAGACGATGACGTCGAGATCAGGGTGGATATTCTCCGCAGACTGACCGATGACGATATGCGCTCCTTTGTCACGGAGTCTTTGACAGAGTTCTGAATCTGCTGAGTCTGAACCGCTGACATTAAAACCGCGATCAAGAAGAACTTCCGCAAGTCCGCTCATGCTGATACCGCCGATACCGATAAAATGTATATTCTGAGGTCTGTCGAAATTGATTCTGTACATAAATCCGCCTTTCCTGGTTCATGCATTATTCTATACCATCGAAACCGTTCCGCGAATCCGGTCGATTTAAGCGGCGATTCCGTCCTGATAGCTGTTCCATAGCATTATAGGGCGAGAGCGGAAAAAATGCAAACCTATTTTATATAAGAAATGAGACGATTATTGATCCACGCGGCCTGCAGGAATCTGCGCTTCGGCTGTCATTTGGCTCAGTGGAGTGCACTTGACTGAATATTTGCGGAAAATACTGATAATATATGCTGTTTTGGATATTTGTAAGTGGAAAAACGCGCTGCTGCGTGCATTTGCAAAATAGTCAGAAACGCGGATAGCGGACTCCCTACAAAAACGTGAATAATAGTTTTCGAAACTAGATTCTTGTGTTATAATTCACATATTCAAAGTTTAAGTATCAATACGTGAGGTAAACTTATGATCAGAAAAGAAATGATTGCCATGCTGCTTGCCGGCGGACAGGGGAGTCAATTGGGTGTCCTCACAGACAACGTGGCGAAATCGGCAATGAGTTTCGGTGGAAAGTACCGCATTATCGATTTTCCGCTAAGCAATCTCGTCAACTCCGGTATCGACACGATCGGAGTTCTGACACAGTATAAGCCGCTCCGCCTGAACAGCCATATCGGTATCGGAATCCCGTGGGATCTGGACCGGAATGCAGGTGGAGTCACCATCCTTCCTTCGAGCGGAACCGGTGTAGACGGCGACTGGGTCACAGGAGTAGCGGGAGCTGTTGCGGAACATATCGATTATATTGATCAGTACGATCCGGATTATGTTCTGATTGCGCCTGCGGACCGAATTTACAAAATGGATTACGAAGTCATGCTGGATTTCCATATCGCGCTTGATTCTGACGCTACGGTCGCAGCGATGCGTATACCGGAAGGCGATGAGATCTCATCTGCAACGATTCTTATCGATGCATACGGCGTGGTGGAGAAATTCGAGCCGGACAGCGCAAATCCGTGCAGTGATTTGGCATCCATGCGGACCTATCTTTTTGACTGGCAGCTGCTGAAGAAAACGCTTCTCATGTTCAGGGACAGAGAAGTCATTGATTTTGAGGAAGATATCATTCCACAGTTCATCAAAGAAGGACATACCGTGTGCGGTTATGAGTGGAACGGTTACTATCGCGATGTGCCGACAGCGGAAGAGTATTGGAAGGCCAATATTGAGCTGACAGGCGAGCGGCCGGAGCTCAGCTTCTACGAGGAATTCTGGAAAATATATACAAAAGGCGAGAATCTTGCGCCGGCATATATTGCCGGACCGACATGTGTCACTGAATCGATCATCTCCGAGGGCGCCGATATATACGGCCGCGTGGAGAAATCAGTGATCGGACCGGGCACGATCGTCAGTGAGGGAGCCGTCGTAAGAGATTCCGTTATTCAGGAAGACTGCTTTATAGCTAAAGGCGCCGTGGTCGAGAAAGCGGTTTGCGCGCGCGGTTCGACCATCGGGGACGGGGCCCGCGTCGGAGATGGCATCGGGCTTTCCGTAATCGGTGAAGATGCAGTCGTTCCATCCGGAGCCACTGTCCAGGGAAATACGATTTTTAGCTGTGCGTGCGATGATCCGGGCGGCAGGCAAGTCTGCGGGAAAGAAGGTGACCGTCTATGAGAGCCATTGGAATCATTCTTGCGGGCGGTAACGGCAGCCGTATGCGGGAACTGCAGAACAGGAGAACGGTGGCGGCAATGCCGATCGCCGGCAGCTACCGGGCGATCGATTTTGCCCTCTCCAACATGTCGAATGCAAACATTCAGAAGGTCGGCGTCATCACGCAGTATAACGCCAGGTCGCTGAATGAACATCTGAGTTCCTCCAAGTGGTGGGATCTCGGAAGAAAGCGCGGCGGTCTGTATGTTCTGCCGCCGGCGGTCACCGGTGAAAGCTGGTGGTATAAGGGCACCGCGGATGCGCTTTACCAGAATCTTTCGTTCATTAAGAACAGCCGCGAACAGTATGTGGTCATCGCTTCGGGAGACGGCGTTTATAAGCTGGATTACAACGATGTCGTCGACTTTCATGTGCTGAAGGGAGCGGATATCACGGTCGTCTGTACGGAATGTCCGGAAGACGACGTCAGCAGATTCGGCGTCCTGAACCTGGATGAAGATTCGCGCATCACGGGATTTGAGGAGAAGCCTCTGATCTCAAAGTCGAATATCATTTCTACAGGAATTTACATTCTTCGCAGAAGACTTCTGATCCAGCTGCTTGAGCAGTGCAAGGCGGAGGACCGGACCGACTTTGTGCGAGATGTCCTTATTCGCTATAAAGATGTAAAGAAAATATATGGATATAAGACGAACAAATACTGGAACAATATGGCTACAGTTGAGTCTTATTACCGCACCAATATGGACTTCCTGAAGCCGGAAGTACGGGATTTCTTTTTCCGTCAGCATCCGGCGATATATTCTAAGAAAGATGACAATCCACCTGCAAAGTTCAGTTCAGACGCTAAGGTTTCAAACAGTCTGATTTCCTCCGGTTGTATCATCAGTGGCACAGTAGAGGATTCTGTCATTTTTAAGAAGGTGTTTGTAGGAAAGAATTGTATCATCAAGAACTCGATCATCCTGAACGATGTTTATATAGGCGATAACGTGACTATTGAAAACTGCATTGTCGAAAGCCGTAGTATGTTGCGACCAGGAACATGCTATAAAGGAGAAAACGGCGTTGAGATCGTGATTGAGAAGAATAAAAGACTTACGAACTGAGATAGTTCGTGAGCAAGTGGAAACGGGAAAGGGGTATTTATGAATATTACAGATGTCAGGGTGCGTAAAGTTGCGAAAGACGGTAAGATGAAAGCCGTAGTATCCATTACGATCGATGACGAGTTTGTCGTTCATGACATCAAAGTCATCGAGGGCGAGAAAGGACTTTTCATCGCAATGCCGAGCCGCAAGGCTGCGGATGGTGAGTACAGAGATATTGCTCATCCGATCAACTCAACAACAAGAACGGAGATCCAGAACATCATCCTCAACAAGTACGAGGAGACGATTGCTCAGGAAGAAGCGGAAGCAGAAATCGCTTCATACCTGGACTGAGCCGTATGATCAGTCCGAAATGACCCCATTGTTACTTAAATTACCCGACCTGCTTTGTTGTAACTTGATCAATATAAAATTATGAGGAATGCCGTCCTATGAGGAGCGGCATTCTTTTATTCTTTCTAAAAAATCGGCAGTCTCCCTGTTCGGGTGAGTGTTTTGTGAAATGCGATGACGACATAGAACTTTGCGGGAGGATTGAGCGGGAACATGTACGCGGTTTGTTCAGTATGTTGGATGTGCAGCCGGAATCTTGGAGGATCAGCGAGTCCTTTGATCGTAACAGACAGCGAACTATATTCGGATATAACGAAAGAAGGACAAGAACCACAGAAATGTTAAGCAAATGTTACAGAATTTGTAAAATTCCCTTTATTTATGTTAAGGCACATGTTATAATGCACTTTGTGAAAGGAGCACTATGACTATGCTTAAGAAAAGACTGATGTCATTCCTGCTTGCCGCCGCGATGACATTTTCGCTTGGGGTACCGGCTATGGCAGATACCGAAACTGATCTTGCCAACGCGCGGGCAAAAATGAATGAAGCGCAGTATGATCTTTCTGCGACAGATAAAAAGATCAACGATCTCGAGAGCAAGAAGTCTGAACTGCAGTCTTACCTGTCTGAACTTAATGCGAAGATCAGTCAGCTTTCAGCTGAAATGGATACGATCAGCACACAGCTTACAGAGAAAACGGCAGAAGTTGAGATTACGAAAGTTGCTGTGGAAAGAGCTAAGCTGGACGCGAAGAATCAGTACGATGGTATGTGCGTGCGTATCAGATTTATGTACGAGCATGGCAAGGGAGACCTTTTAGTGTCCCTGCTCGAGTCTGAAGATCTGACGGATTTCCTGAACAGGTCCGACCAGATCACAGAAATGACCACTTACGACCGGAACAGACTTGTTGATTATAAGGAAGCTCTTGATCTTGTTGAGAGCAAGGAAAAGGAGCTTGTCGAGGAGCAGGCCAATCTTGAAGCTTTGAAGAGCCAGAATGAGGCGAAGCAGAGTGAACTTAAGGAGCTTGTCGACAAGACGGATAAAGATATTGCAGCCTACACAGCAAGTATAACGGCAGAGGAGCTCGAAAAATCAGATCTGCAGAGGCAGATTGAGAAACAATCTTCACAGATTGAAGCTCTTAAGCAGAAAGCTGCCGAGGAGGAAGCTGCAAGAAAGGAAGCCGCCAGAAGAGAAAAGTCGGAGGC
>JAZRKZ010000275.1:0-2128 GCA_045646565.1 Lachnospiraceae bacterium | reverse complement strand
CGGCAATGGCGTGCAGGTAAATATCCGGGATATCATCACGATCGGAGCGCAGACTCTGACCAATTTCGGGAACGGGCTTTTTCTGTGTGCGCAGGATGGGAAGATCGTAGCCCAGGTGCCGAGCATAGGGACTGGTACGCCAACGTCTCTGACGAACGGCCAGTTCCTGTATGCAAACAATGGGAACATAGGGAGTAAGACAATCGGGCTGGCAGATACTACGGACGGTGTTATAAAGGCGGGAGATACCGTTGCCTCAGGTTCTACATGGGCATACGGCTCGCTGATGACAACTTCGAAAGAAATATACCTTTGCGTACCCCTTGGGAAGATGATCACCGCTTCATCTGCAACGGTCGTGTCAGGAACGATGACGATCAGGACGGTTGGCGGATATGCGTATGATAAGGCGTCCGCTTCCGGCGGAACATACAGTGGATTGGACATCACTGATTTTAGTCCGAGCGTGACGATCGTTAAATCTTCCGGGAATGTAAGGATCAAGGTCACCAATTCTACCAAATGGGTAAATAGCAGCGGAACGGCTCTGACAAACAATACGCCGGTCACCGCGGCGGTAAACTTAAGCATTAGATTCTCATAAACAGGCATCCTCCGGGGTGCTTTTTTTCATGCAAAGGAGGAGCAACATGAAAGAGTTCTGGAACCTTATTCAATTCATTTTTACAGCTATCGGGGGATGGCTAGGGTACTTCCTCGGAGGATGCGACGGGCTGCTCTTTGCCCTTGTCGTATTTGTATCGGTGGATTACATCACCGGGGTCATGTGTGCCATCGAAGATAAAAAGTTGGACAGCGGCGTTGGCTTTAAGGGCATCTGCAAGAAGGTGATCATCTTCTTGCTGGTGGGCATTGGGCATGTACTCGACACACACGTCATCGGCACAGGTAGTGTGCTACGCACTGCGATCATCTTCTTTTACCTCTCCAATGAAGGCGTGAGCCTTTTGGAGAATGCTGCGCACCTGGGGCTCCCCATTCCGGAGAAACTCAAAGACGTACTAGAGCAGCTCCATGATCGGGCTGAGAAGGAGGGAGAGTAATGACTTATACGAACAGCAAGATGGTAGTTCATACCAAGTTTAGCCCTAACCACTCCGGCCAGCGGACACATTCGATCGACAGGATCTCGCCTCATTGCGTTGTGGGACAGGTGACAGCAGAAGGCCTTGGTGGATTATTCGCTAAGGCCTCTTATAAAGCATCGAGTAACTATGGTATCGATAAGGACGGCAGGGTCGGCCTTTACGTGGAGGAGAGGAACCGCTCCTGGTGTACTTCCTCAAACGCCAACGACCAGCGGGCAGTGACGATCGAGTGCGCGTCGGATACGAAGAGCCCGTACCGGATGAATGACGCGGTGTATAAGACTCTGATCAAGCTCTGCGCGGATATCTGTAGGCGGAATGGTAAAAAGAAGCTGATCTGGTTTGGAGACAAGAACACGACTCTGAATTACTCTCCGAAATCGGATGAGATGGTCATCACTGTCCACCGGTGGTTCGCAAATAAGTCGTGTCCCGGCGACTGGCTCTATTCCCGACTGGGGGATCTCGCGAAGAAGGTAACAGCACAGCTGGAAGGCAGTATCGCAGAAGGACTCTCTATTGGTGATAGCGGAGCAGAGGTGGAAGAAATGCAGAGGATGCTCATCGCCTGCGGTTATTCCTGCGGGGACTGTGGAGTGGACGGCAGCTTTGGGAATGACACGCTGGCGGCTTTGCAGGCATTCAAGAAGGACGCCGGTCTAGAGGCTGACGGGGTATTCGATGATGAAGCAAAGAAAGCGCTCAAGGCAGCGTATGAGGAGAAAAATTCCTTCGGCACGAGCACACAGGCGTCAGAACTGAAGGATGTTTCCAATGAAGCAGTAATCGCAAAAGTGGGTCCACTCTTTACGGCGGATCAGAAAAAGAGCGGAGTGCTGGCATCAGTATCCCTGGCTCAGTTCATCCTGGAGTCCGGCTACGGAAAAAGTGAGCTGGCGCAACAGGCCAACAACTGCTTCGGAATGAAGCGGTCACTCTCCGGCAACACATGGGAAGGTTCCGTATGGGATGGGAAGAGTATTTATATAAAGAGTACTAAAGAGCAGAGAAGCTGGGGC
>JAZRKZ010000274.1:0-2036 GCA_045646565.1 Lachnospiraceae bacterium | reverse complement strand
CTGCAGCCGAGCCGGAACCGGCGAGCCCTGCCGGGTTTGCCCGACTTGGCCAGGGAGCATCGCAACCGGAACCGGCAGAAAAAGAGCCGGCAGCCGGATTTGCACGTTCCGGGTATTCAGGGGCGGTGACGCCGACAGCGGCGGCGGGAGCATTTGCAACTGTTGTGGATGCAGCAAGGAACGATAAACAAATAGATATCAGCGACGCGGAGACCGTGATGAGCCTGCTTGAACAGGGAGAACAGTCGGCGCTCGCGAAAGGTCTGCCGGATTGGGATGTTCTTCCGCCGCAGATCGTCGTCAGGAGGAAACACCGGGTATGATCAGGACGCCAACTAATTATTCAGACTGGATCGCGCTTTTTAATATGCTGAAGGACCATGACAGCGACGAGGATGTCGTCTCCGCGATGGAGCGGGGGACGATCCCGTGGCAGGCAGGCGTATCGGAGCGCTTTACGGCAAAGATGATCGAAGCGGTCAATAAGCGCCTTGACGACGCGAGCAGCCGCTTCAGCCGAAATCTCACCCACTCATCCGGCGACAGCGGTCTTATTCAGGCCCTTGGCGCCATGAGGAAGGAACTTGCGCTGATGAAGCGCGTTGTCAGTGTGAAAGCCATCCCCGCGGATATACGGGAAAAATATGTGGCTATGGTCGTCAAGTACGCGGATGACGCTCAAAAATCGCTGGAGGATTCCGCGAAAGGGGACCGGACCGGGCGTCTGCGCTTTCTCGTCAGGAACCATCCGGTCAACCGGATTTAAGGGGGAGACATCATGAGTGATACTGCCGAGAGCAGAAAACTTCTGTTCCAATACTCCAAAGCCCGCATTCCGTTCATCGTCATCAGTACGATCGAGAAGGACCGGGCGCTGGAAGTCCTGAAAAGCGTTTCGGACGAGCTGCAGCTGCCGTTCATCGTGAGCTCCCTGTCCAAAGGCATTTATGACCTTGCAAGCAACCGGACGATCGAGGACGATCCGACCTTCTACGGCGCGATCGCGTACATGTCCGACCAGATGCGCCGCAGGAGCAACATGACCATGATCCTGACGGAAATTCCGGATATCAGCGGCGACAACGCCGACGCGAAGCAGCTTCTTGCGACCTGCAATCTTGCAAATGAAACCAACAGCGAAATCATCGTCCTCTCCGACAAGCCGGTCTGGAACCAGCTGCAGAGACTCGGGATGTCTGTGCGGCTCGACCTCCCGACGGAGGAGGAGATGCTGGGCATTATCAGCGAATATATCAACGATTACCGCGGTCAGATCCGCATCGAGTGGGACTACGCCGACGTTCGCGAAGCGGCGTCCTATCTCACCGGAGTCACGAGGATCGAGGCGGAGAATATCATGGCGTCCCTCATCGCGAAGGAAATGATCCTGAAGGCGGACCTTGACGAGATCCGCAAGTCGAAGGACTCGATGTTCTCCGACATATCCGGTCTGGAGAAGATCTTCGTCGATCCCAAAGACCGGGAAGTGGGCGGTCTCGACGGGCTGAAGTCCTGGCTCGAGGAGAAAAGAGCGCTCATGTCGCCCGAGAAGAGAGACCAGCTCCGGCGCATGGGGCTTCGTCCGCCGAGAGGCATTCTCCTGGTCGGCGTTCCCGGCTGCGGGAAGTCCCTGTCCGCGAAATCAATCTCCGCGAGCTGGAAGATGCCCCTCTACCGTCTCGATTTTGCCACGGTCCAGGGCATGTACGTCGGTCAGTCCGAGCAGCAGCTGCGCGACGCTCTGGCGACGGCCGAGGAGGTCTCGCCTTGCATCCTCTGGATCGATGAGATCGAAAAAGGCCTGGCAGGCGCGGGATCGAGCAATGACGGCGGCGTCTCCACGCGAATGGTCGGCCAGTTCCTTTTCTGGCTGCAGGAGTGCAGAAAGAATGTATTTGTCGTCGCGACTGCCAACGACGTGAGCCGCCTGCCGTCCGAGCTGCTTCGCCGCGGTCGATTTGATGAACTCTTTTTCATCGATCTTCCGAGCGCGAAAGAGAGAATGGACATCCTTGCGCTTTATATGAGGAAATATC
>JAZRKZ010000273.1:0-4244 GCA_045646565.1 Lachnospiraceae bacterium | reverse complement strand
GGGCCTTGCCGCCGAGCGGCTGCTGTGTGACCAGTGAGTACGGGCCTGTGGAGCGCGCGTGGATCTTATCGTCGACCAGATGATGCAGCTTCAGATAGTGCATGTGGCCGATCGTGACCTTTGAATCAAAGCACTCGCCGGTACGACCGTCGCGAAGCTGTACTTTGCCGTCGCGGGAGATCGGAACGCCTTTCCAGAGTTCTCTGTGAGCGAGATTCTCACCCAGATACTTCATGATCTCCGAATCAGTGTTCTCCTCGTACTTGGCTTTGAAGTCTTCCCACTCCATGTTGACGTAGTCGTTGGCCATCTCGAGGGTATCCTGGATATCCTGCTCGTTCGCGCCGTCGAAGACCGGCGTGGAGATATTGAAGCCCAGAGCTTTCGCAGCCAGGGACAGATGGATCTCCAGGACCTGTCCGATATTCATACGGGACGGAACTCCGAGCGGATTCAGAACGATATCCAGCGGGCGGCCGTTCGGCAGGAACGGCATATCCTCGACCGGAAGTACGCGGGAGACGACACCCTTGTTACCGTGACGGCCGGCCATCTTATCGCCGACAGAGATCTTTCTCTTCTGAGCAATATAGATACGGACGGACTGGTTGACGCCCGGCGGCAGCTCATCGCCCTCCTGACGTGTAAAGACCTTGGCATCGACAACGATACCGTACTCGCCGTGCGGCACCTTGAGAGATGTATCACGGACTTCGCGCTCTTTCTCACCGAAGATCGCGCGCAGCAGTCTCTCCTCAGCCGTAAGTTCAGTCTCGCCCTTCGGCGTGACCTTTCCGACAAGGATATCGCCGGCACGGACTTCGGCTCCGATGCGGATGATGCCGCGCTCGTCGAGATTCTTCAGAGCTTCGTCGCCGACGCCCGGAACATCGCGTGTGATCTCTTCCGGACCGAGCTTTGTATCACGGGATTCCGCCTCATACTCCTCGATGTGGATGGATGTATATACATCATCCTGAACCAGGCGCTCAGAGAGCAGGACGGCGTCCTCGTAGTTGTAACCTTCCCATGTCATGAAGCCGATCAGCGGGTTCTTGCCGAGCGCAAGCTCGCCGTTGCTCGTGGACGGACCGTCCGCGATGACCTGGCCGGCCCGAACGCGCTCGCCCTTCATGACGATCGGTTTCTGATTGTAGCAGTTGCTCTGGTTGCTGCGGGAGAACTTGATCAGGTGATAGTTCTCTCTCTCCCCGTCATCGTAGGTGATCGCGATGTCTGTTGAGCTGACGAACGAGACTGTACCGTCGCGCTTTGCCAGCACGCAGAGACCGGAGTCAACCGCCGCCTTCTCCTCCATACCTGTGCCGACGACCGGCGCGTCTGTTGTGAGAAGCGGAACAGCCTGACGCTGCATGTTGGAACCCATCAGAGCACGGTTCGCGTCGTCGTTCTGCAGGAACGGGACAAGTGATGTAGCAACTGAGAAGACCATCTTCGGGGAGACATCCATATAATCGAACATGGTCCTGTTATAGGCCTGGGTCGCCTCACGGTAACGACCGGAGACGTTCCTGTGGATAAAATGGCCTTCCTCGTCGAGCGGCTCGTTGGCCTGCGCAACGTGGTAGTTATCTTCTTCATCGGCTGTCATATAGACAACTTCATTGGTAACGCGCGGGTTCATCGGATCGCTCTTGTCGATCTTTCTGTACGGAGCCTCAACGAAACCATACTCATTGATGCGCGCATAGCAGGCAAGAGAGTTGATCAGACCGATGTTCGGACCTTCAGGCGTCTCGATCGGGCACATACGGCCGTAATGAGAATAGTGAACGTCACGGACCTCGAAACCTGCACGGTCACGGGACAGACCGCCCGGACCGAGAGCGGACAGACGTCTCTTGTGCGTCAGCTCCGACAGCGGATTGTTCTGATCCATGAACTGGGACAGCTGGGAGGAACCGAAGAATTCCTTGACGGCTGCAGTTACCGGCTTGATGTTGACAAGTGACTGCGGCGTTACGGAATCGGCGTCCTGTGTTGTCATACGCTCGCGAACGACTCTCTCAAGACGGGAGAGACCGATGCGGTACTGGTTCTGAAGCAGCTCACCGACGGCACGGATACGGCGGTTTCCGAGGTGATCGATATCATCCTTGTTCCCGATGCCGTACTCGAGATGCATATTGTAGTTGATGGACGCGAAAATATCCTCGCGTGTAATATGCTTCGGGATCAGTTTCGTGATATTGCGGCGGACCAGGCGTTTTCTCTCCTCCTCGCTTTCCGCGGAATCGAGGATTTCACGGAGAGCCGGATAGTAGACAAGCTCTGTGACGCCGGCTTCTTTCTTCTCGTCCTCCGTCATCGGAATCCAGTTATCGATGGAGACCATCAGGGAAGACAGGACCTTGACATCGTGCTCTGCAGCTTCTACATCCAGATATACATACGGAATAGCCGCGTTCTGGATCGTATCCGCAAGTTCGCGGTCAACCACTGTACCTGCCTCGGCGATCACCTCTCCTGTCAGCTCGTCGACAACATCTGCCGCGAGGGTGTGACCGGTAATGCGGTTGCGGAGAAGAAGCTTCTTATTAAATTTATAGCGGCCGACCTTGGCAAGATCGTATCTTCTCGGATCGAAGAACATACCATGGATCAGGGACTCGGCCGAATCGACTGCAAGCGGTTCGCCCGGACGGATCTTCTTATAAAGTTCAAGAAGACCTTCCGTATAGTTTGTCGCCGTGTCTTTTGAGAAGGACGCCTCAAGTTTCGGCTCATAACCGAACAGATCGACGATCTCCTCGTTCGTGCCGACGCCGAGGGCACGGATCAGCTGTGTGATCGGCACCTTTCTCGTACGGTCCACACGGACATAGAAAATATCATTGGAGTCGGTCTCATACTCGAGCCACGCTCCGCGGTTCGGGATAACGGTGCAGGAGAACAGTCTCTTGCCGATCTTATCGTGCGTGATGCCGTAATAGATACCGGGTGAACGCACGAGCTGGCTTACTATGACTCGCTCTGCGCCATTGATGATAAATGTGCCGGTAGCTGTCATCAGAGGAAGGTCGCCCATGAAAATCTCATGCTCTTTGATCTCGCCGTTTTCCTTATTAAGCAGTCTGACAGTGACGTTCAGCGGCGCCGCGTAATTCGCATCCCTCTCCTTGCACTCTTCGATCGGGTACTTCACTCGATCCCGGTCAAGCCTGTAGTCAACGAATTCGAGGCTCAGCTTATCGCTGAAGTCTTCGATCGGAGAGATATCCTCAAATATCTCTTTGAGCCCCTTATTCACGAACCAGTCGTAGGATGCTTTCTGAACTTCGATCAGATTGGGCATCTCCAGGACTTCCTGCCGCCGCTGGTAGCTCATTCGAACCGATCTGCCGGACTTTATTGGACGAATTCTGTTTTTCTCCATTCGACGTTTCACCCCGTTATTTCTATATATTTATTGACAGGTGGCAATTTTGGGCATCATGCATAAGCCTTTCCTGCGAAAGGGCGCAAAAAGCCAATCCACCACAATAGTGCATCCTCAACATTAACACAATAATTTCAAGTTGTCAAATACAAATTTGACAACTTTTATGTGAGCCGGCTCTGACCCGAATCCCGCGCCAAATTTTCGCGAGAGAGCCTTGAATTTACCGCCTGCTCCGCCGGGCAGTTCAAGAGCGGAGGGCGTACTGTCCGGCAGCCGCAATACCATGACAAAAGGGCTGTCGCATACGCGACAGCCCCATAAAACAGGCTTCAATCTGATTATTTAAGAGTAACCTTAGCGCCGGCTTCCTCAAGATCCTTCTTAAGAGCCTCAGCCTCTTCCTTGGAGATCTGCTCTTTGACTACCTTCGGAGCTGCATCAACAAGTTCCTTAGCTTCCTTCAGGCCGAGACCTGTAGCAGCGCGGACAACCTTGATGACCTTAACTTTGGAAGCACCGATCTCTGTCAGCTCGACGTCGAACTCTGTCTTCTCTTCTACTTCTTCAGCTGCTGCTGCCGGGCCAGCCATGATAACGCCTGCCGCTGCAGAAACACCAAACTCTTCTTCACAAGCCTTAACGAGTTCGTTAAGCTCAAGAACTGTCAGCTCTTTAATAGCTGCGATAAATTCCTCAGTGGTTAATTTAGCCATTGTATATTTCCTCCATTTTTTATTGATGAATCTTAGTTTCTTAATCCTAAGCAGCTTTATTCTGCTGCCGGTGCCTCAGCTGCATCGCCTTCGCCTTCCGGCTCTGCGATCTGCTTGATAACGCGAGC
>JAZRKZ010000272.1:0-4109 GCA_045646565.1 Lachnospiraceae bacterium | reverse complement strand
CTTGTGCTGGCGGAGGGCGGCCTTCCGATGCTGCCGGGAATGAGCAGGGAGGAGGCGGCGTCGTTCGCTCCTCTCACGCTGGCTTTCGTCGGGGACGCGGTCTATGAACTGCTTATCCGCACCATGCTGGTGCGCGAGGCGGAACGCCGGCCGAGCGACCTCAACCGGGCGTCGTCGGCCCTTGCCAGGGCGGGCGCCCAGTCAGACGCCATGGAAGCCATCGAACCTCTTCTCACAAAGGAGGAGAGCGATGTTTTCCGCCGCGGCAGGAACGCGAAATCCCATACAATGGCCAAGAACGCGACAATGACGGATTACCGGAGAGCGACAGGTTTTGAAGCGCTGGTCGGCTATCTGTATCTGTCAGGGCAGATGAAACGTCTTCTGGAAATTGTGCGCACAGCAGTCAGAAAAGAGCGAGGAGATAAAGAATAAATGGGTAAAAACAGAGATAAAGACGATCCGGATCATATTCCCGAGGGAAGGATCGAAGGCAGGAACAGTGTCATCGAGGCCTACCGGTCGGGGAGAACGATCGACAAGCTCTTTGTCCAGGAAGGACTGCATGACGGTCCGATAAGCACGGTGCTCCGCGAGGCGAAAAAGGCCGGGACGATCGTCAGCTTCGTGTCGAAGGAGAGGCTGAACGAAATGTCCGAGACGGGACATCATCAGGGAGTGATTGCGCAGGCGGCTGCATTTGCATACGCCGAAGTCGAAGATATTTTAAAGAAGGCGGAGGAAGCCGGTGAACCCCCGTTCATTGTCGTGCTGGATGGAATTATGGATCCGCACAACCTCGGAGCCATCATCCGGACGGCCTGTCTGGCAGGCGCGCACGGTGTCATTATCCAGAAGAGACGGGCCGTAGGACTCACGCCGGTCGCGGTGCGCGCGTCCGCCGGCGCCGTGAACTATGTACCGGTCGCAAGGGTCGTCAATATCGGTGCGGCGATCGATAAGCTGAAGGAGATGGGAATCTGGTTCGTGTGCGCCGACATGGACGGCAAGGTCATGTACGACCTTGACCTTAAGGGCCCGATCGGCCTTGTCGTCGGCTCTGAGGGCGAGGGCGCAGGCCGTCTGGTCCGCGAGAAATGCGATTTTACGGCTGCGATCCCCATGAAAGGCGA
The DNA here is from genome assembly GCA_045646565.1 of Lachnospiraceae bacterium. GTDB lineage: Bacteria > Bacillota > Clostridia > Lachnospirales > Lachnospiraceae > Chordicoccus. The sequence continues at coordinate 2,976 of JAZRKZ010000272.1, read as the reverse complement.
GATCGATTCCCTGAACGCGTCGGTGGCGGCGGGCGTCCTTATGTATGAAATTGTGAGACAGAGAGGTGTCTGATATGTCATATGGGACCGTACAGTATGACGGGAACAGCAAGTGGATGCATCTGTCCGACGAGGAAATCGTCCTGCTGGTCCGCGAGGGCCACGCCGATTATATGGATTATCTCCTCGAAAAATATAAACCGCTCGTAAAGAGCCGGGCCGCCAAACGATTTCTCCGCGGAGGGGATCCGGACGATCTCATCCAGGAGGGAATGATCGGTCTCTATAAAGCCATCAGGGACTATGATATGGCAAATGACCGCGGAGCCTCTTTCTTCACCTTCGCCCAGCTCTGTATCGACCGCCAGCTCATCAAGGCGATCGAGGCCGCGCAGCGGCAGAAGCGGTCGGCTCCCGGCGGAGCCGTGTCCATTGAGGACGAGGAAATTGAGAGATATTCCGTGAGCGGGGAGGAGGATCCCGAGCGGATCTTTCTGGATCAGGAGAACGCGGACGAGACGGTCAGCCGGATCCTCGACGTGCTGAGCAGGACGGAGAAGGTGGTCTTCAACCTGATGCTCCGCGGATACAGCTACCGGGAGATCGCCGACATCATGGACCGGTCCCCGAAATCGATCGACAACGCGATCCAGAGGATCCGGAAGAAGACGATTGCCGTGCAGCGGGAGTCGGACTAACAGGTTCATAAAGCGCGTGTCCGGCAGGACCGGACGCCGGAGATTTATTATAAAGGAGGAACTGAGATGGCAGAGCTTTTTCTTAAGAATGACGAGCTTGCAGTAAAGGTGGATACTCTCGGCGCGGAGATCCGTTCCGTCCGGGACGCTGCGTCCGGATGCGAGTATATGTGGCAGGCGGATCCGGCTTTCTGGAAGGGAACCTCACCGGTCCTTTTCCCGATCGTCGGCAACCTTGCGGGCGATAAGTATCGCTTCCGGGGAAAGACGTATGAGATGAAGCAGCATGGATTTGCAAGAAGAAGCGAATTTACGCCGGCTGAGATCGAAGGCGCGGATCTCGGATTTGTCCTTGGCGACAGTGAGGCGACGCTCGCAGTTTATCCGTTCAAGTTCAGACTGGAAGTCGGCTATTCTCTTACCGGCAGGACAGTCAGGGTCCTCTGGAGAGTCATCAACACCGGTGATGAGGATATGTACTTCCAGATCGGCGCCCACCCGGCGTTCAACACGCCGCCGGCGACGGTCGACGCGAAAAAGAACGAGTGTTATCTTGGCTTCGGCGAGGCGAAGACTCTGGATGTCGCCCTGAAGGACCTTGTTCGCGGCGGTATGAGCGATGACGTCGTTCCGTACGAACTCGATGCGGACGGATGCCTGCAGATCACAGACACACTGTTCGACATTGACACCATCATCTGCGAGAACGATCAGGCACATAAACTGGAGCTTCTTTCGCCGGATAAGAAACCGTTCATCACCGTCGACTTTCAAGCCCCGCTGTTCGGCGTCTGGTCGCCGAAACCGGACGCTCCGTTCGTCTGCCTTGAGCCGTGGTACGGCCGCGCGGACCGCGCGAGCTTCGACAAGGACCTTGAGGACCGCGAGTATGAGATGAAGCTTGCAGCCGGCGCTGCATTCGAGGCTTCCTATACGATCACTTTTTCATGATCGGGAGGAGCGGGTAACTGATCCGTAAGACCGTAAGATTCTATCGCCTAAATGGTAGGATCTTATGGAATTTCGCAGCGGGACGCGAAAGTGTTTGCATTTTCACAAATCCTCGTCGTATACTGCGGGTGTGGAGCTTTTTCCACGCGTTAACGCATTTTCGATCGATCACTACTTCCTTAGGCACTTCGGTGCCTATTTTTTATGCAGGCGGCTGCGAAATTCAGTGCTCATAGTTCATCGTAAGCACAACATTTCGCAATTACCTAACAGACCTTATTGCCAAAAAGGAGAAAATCCATGAAAGAAAAACGAGTGATCCAGTATTCGGACACGATGGAGGAGATACGACGCTACAAGACGATCCGGGAGCCGCAGACACTTTACAACATCACGCACATATCCAGTGTCTGCCGGAGGGAGCGGAAGACAGACGGAGGCTTTATCTGGCGCTATGAGGACGACCCGAATCCGATGCGGATGAGCCGGGATCCGTACGACGGGAAGGAACGGCGCGGGTTCAGCTATTCGAAGATCCGCGGCAAGAGGCGATGGGGATGAGCCGGCCGGCAGACCGGGAACCAAAGGCCGCAGATCGTGGTGATCGACCGGGCAGCTGAAAGTGTTACTTGTCCTTAAAACCTACATCTGGTAATATAGTTGAGAGCCGCAAGTTACGGCGGCCCTTATGAACATAAAGCCCGGCGGCGCCGCGGCTTATGGATAAGAGAGGAGATAGTAATGGACAAGTGGAATATTGAGACAAAATGTGTGCAGAGCGGTTATCGCCCGACGAACGGTGAGCCCAGAGAGATCCCGATCTATCAGAGCACCACATTCAAGTATGATACGAGCGCGGATATGGCCAAGCTTTTCGACCTTGAAGCGAGCGGTTATTTCTACACACGTCTGCAGAACCCGACAAACGACTATGTCGCAGCGAAGATCGCCGAGATGGAAGGCGGAACGGCCGGTATGCTCACATCATCAGGCCAGGCTGCGAACTTCTTTTCGATCTTTAATATTGCAAATGCAGGCGACCACATTATCTCCAGCGCCTCCATATACGGAGGCACCTTCAACCTGTTCAATGTAACGATGCGCAAGATGGGCATCGAATTTACGTTTGTATCTCCGGACTGCACGGAAGACGAGCTCGAAGCGGCGTTCCGGCCGAACACGAAAGCGGTCTTCGGCGAGAGCGTTGCCAATCCGGCTCTGACGGTGATCGATTTTGAGAAATTTGCACGTGCAGCCCATGCGCACGGCGTCCCCTTCATCGTCGACAACACATTCCCGACGCCGGTCAACTGCCGCCCGATCGAGT
>JAZRKZ010000271.1:0-3685 GCA_045646565.1 Lachnospiraceae bacterium | reverse complement strand
TCGATTGTCGTATACGCGACGATCCTCTGTATGGGTTTCAGGTTCGGATCGTCCCAGACATAGGAATCAAGGATTCCTGTCCCCTCCTCCTGCTCGCGTTGCAGATTCAGCCAATCGCCAAGGCTCGTAAGGTCCAGATCGGGATATGTTTCCTGCCTGTCATACAGCGCATCAATGCCGATCTGGTTCTTTGCATGGTGCATGATGATCGCAAGGGAACTGTCCTTGACGACCGAATAACCGGCGTTTCCGATCCGGACAGGTGAAACGGTTTTTCTGTATACTTTATCGAGATCCATCGCGAAGAAAAGCGTATAGCTGCTTCCGTTAAGAGGAACCGTTTTGCCGACAAGCATTTCGTACCAGCCGGTCTCCGCCTGATATTTTTCCAGAATGACGGTATCCCCCGGCTCAATATCCTGTGTTTCCGGCGACATCTCACGTTTGGAGCGTTCTCCCAAAGAGAATACTTCCTGTCCGTCCTTAAGGCATACGCAGCTCCTATACAGGCTGTTCGCATGATTCAGGATCAGTTCGGCAGCTGTCCTCAGCTCTTCCGCCGCCGTTCCGCTGCCGGCCTTTTCCGCTTGCGCGCTGCCTTCTTGTGAGTTCATGTCGTCCTCCGCTTCAATGCTTTCCAGACTGTCAAAACACAGATCCGTCTCGTCAAGTTCCTGCTCGACGAACTGCTCCAGCCCCCTTCCGATTATTCTTGCGATCGTCAGGAGCTGATTTTTTTCCGTCTCGATGAGATTGGCACGATAGCGGCGGTATACCTCTATATTAATCGCGACCATAATGCCGGAAAGGACCATTGCAATAATAAGTGCAATGATCCTGAGTTCCTTTTCACTGTATTTTTTACCGAAAATCTTAAACATATTTTCACGCATCCATTCTATAGCCGATTCCCCGCACCGTCTTTAAGTAGACCGGCTGTTTGGGGTCCGTCTCAATTTTCGCGCGGATCCTTTTGATGTAAACGGTGATCGTATTATCATCTACAACAGCATCGTTCCAGATCTGCCGGTAGAGCTGTTCCTTGGAGAAGACCTGGCCCGGATTCTCAAGAAGGAAACGGAAGAGTCCGAGCTCTCTCCCGGTAAACATGAGCAGTTCGCCGTCTTTGTAGCACTCCATCTTGAGGAGATCCATCCGGAAGGGTCCGACACGCAGCTCAGTCGCCTTATCCCGGCTGTAGACCTGGCTGCGACGGATCAGCGCCTTCGCTGTCTGGATCAGGACCGATGTGTGGAAGGGCTTTGTGAGATAGCTGTCCGCGCCGTATCCCAGCCCCAGGATCTGATTCATCTCGTCATCCTTGCCGCTCAGCATGAGCACCGGCGTGTTGTTGCCGGAAGCACGCATCGTCTGCAGGACATCATAGCCGCCCTTTCCGGGCATCATGACGTCAAGAATGACCAGCTGATATTTATCTTTCTTAAGCATTTCAAGGGCTTTGATGCCGTCGGGTGCTTCTGCTGTACTGATCCCTTCTTTGCGAAATGCGGCTTTTAGCGCCAGTCGGATCGGCGCCTCGTCGTCGACTATCAAAATCTCGTCCATTGACATTGGATAATACCTCCTGTTTTTTTAGGATACCATAAAAATGCTGTATACTGAAACCCTGTACTTCAAATCAGCCGGGACCCGGCATCATGACGATGACGGGCCCCGGCCTGCTTGAAGGAGGTTTGACAGTTCTGATGCGGGCAGAACTGTCATTGTCCGTAATAAGGAGCTATTGCTTTCTTGATCGACCCGGCGAAATTAGTTGTTTTTTGATCAAACAGCGCAGCTCCGATGTTCGGTCTTAAATCGGGATGATTCCTACGATCACGCAGATGATGACGGTGATCACGCTCATGAGGAAGTACGGCGGGATGCTGAACTTCATGTGATCCTTCAGCTCTGTGCCGGTCAGTCCGATTGCCAGGAATGTTGCAGGGACCAGAGGGCTGACCATGAGTGCGAGGTTCTTGCCGATGATCATCGCGGTTGCTGTGCTCAGGGATGCGACGCCGTAGGTCTCACCGACCTGCATGACAAGGGGCATAATTCCGTAGAAGTAAGCGTCGGTTCCGATGCAGAGACCAAGAGGAAGTGCGAGGATACCGAAGATGACGTGGATGAAGCTGCCGAGTGCTGCAGGGATGACGGCCATGATCGCATTTGCCATTTCCGTGAGCATTCCGGTTCCGTCGAAAACGCCTACCATCGCGCCTGCTGCGAACAGTGTAGCGGAAATGATCAGCGCTGCGGGAGCGTGTTTCTTGATCAGTTTATCCTGCAGCTTCTGATCCGGATAGTTGACTGCCAGAAGGATGCAGAGCGCGACCATGAAGACGACATAGCTTGTTGCAAGACCTGCGGAAAGGATCGCGATGACGATGACTGTGAGGATCAGGTTAAAAGCGAGAAGCGGGCCGTGTTTTCTGAGGGCGTCTGCCTCGGCAGCAGCCTTCTGATCGACTTCAACGATTTCGCCCTGGCCTTTGCCGGCGCCTTTCTTTATAGCCCACATTCCAAGGAGGGCTGCAAGGATCATGTCGAGGATAAGTCCGATGATCTGTACCGGGATCAGGATGTGCCAGAGATCGTTGGCATCCATCTGCAGAACGGTGGCAGCTCTGGCTGTAGGACCGCCCCAGGGAAGGAGATTCATGACGCCCATACATGCACCTGTGATGCACAGAAGGATCTTCGGATCAATATTCATCTTCTTGTATACAGGATAAAGCGCGGGAATCGTGATCAGAACGGTCGTCGCTGTTGTGCCGTCCAGATGAGCGATTGTTGCGATGACTGCTGTCGCTACTGTTACGGCGATAACATTGTTGCCGGCTCTTTTGACCAGCCAGTTCACGATGATGTCGAAGAGGCCTGTGTCAGAGAGAACGCCGAAGTAAATGACTGAGAAAATGAACAATATGCCGTTACTTGTTGTGGTCGAGACGCCCTCCTTGATCATGCCTGCGACATCGACCGGGTTGTGTCCCAGAATCAGAGCCGCGATTGAAGGAATGACTACGAGGACTACGATCGGGGACATCTTGCCTTTGAGCAAGAGCGCGACGATCACGATGATCATAATAAAACCTACTGCTGCTACCATGTTTACCCTCCTTGAATAAATCGTTGATCTGTAATGACCTTATGGTCTTATCCTACAGGTGAAAAATTAATCTAAAGTGACTTGATTATGACAGTTTCGTCATAATCACATCTTTTATTTTCATGCAGGGTAGTTCACATGACGCTGGCTCCGCAATTTGACCTGGCGTGCCGCTTACTTCTGTGCCGCAGGCCGGTGCGAAGTGCTGCAGGTAAGTGTCAGAACAATAAAAAGCCAGGTGCTCTGCAGATCGTTCCACAAAGCACCTGGTTTGTTGTTCAGTAGTTATGCAGGGGACGGACGCCTGTCCGCAGCCGGTTTATTTCGCGTTTCTGTTCTTATTGAAGTTGATCAGGCAGCCAGCCTTTACGATCTCTCTCTCGTTCTTTGTCATATCCATAATATAGAGATCGATCTGTGTCGCCTTGCCGTCCTTGATGACATAGCCCTTGATGTCGGAAAGATCGCCGTCCAGCGCTTTACGGATACCGGGCACGTAGATGTAGTCACCGATCTCGAATGCCTCAGGCTCGCCCTTTAAATGGAACGGGATCATGCCCCAGTTCATGA
>JAZRKZ010000270.1:0-3835 GCA_045646565.1 Lachnospiraceae bacterium | reverse complement strand
ATCAGCTGGCAGACGATCTTCCTGGTAGCAGGCACGCTTCCTTTGGCAACAGCTATCAACTCCTCCGGCATGAGCGACTGGATCGTGAGCCTTGTACAGGCAGCGTTCCCGACCATGGTCAACCCTGTCGTGCTTGCAACGGCGTTTGCGGTCATCTCCATGATCGTTACGCAGTTCATGAGCAACCTGGCCGTTTGGGCGGTATTCGGACCTATTGCCGCGTCCATGGCAGTATCTCTGGGCATGGATCCCCGTCTGGTCCTCGCCGGTGTGAGCGTCGGCTCCATCATCTGCTTCGCGACGCCTATGGCCGCACCTGCGCCTGCATATGCATATCAGGCAGCCGGCTTTAAAATGAAAGAGTACATCAAGATGGGCTGGTTCCCCTGTGTACTCATGACAGTCATCTTTGTCCTGTGGGCGCCGCTCGTACTGAACTGGCTGTATTGATATAATAATAGGATTTTAGGAACATTACAGGAACCATCGGGGCTGCCGCATTTCATCAAAATGCGGCAGCTCCTTTGTTTTTTGTGATATAGCTTCGCAGGGACATCTCCGGGCAGTCAGCCGCGCGGCAGGGTTCGTGCCCTCTCCTGCAGCTGCTTTTCCTCTTCGCTCGCCGCCTCGATCACGATCCCGTGCGGCTGCGCCTTGCCGTTCTCACCTACATTCACATAGGAAATGAAGCCTTCGATCAGCTTTTCTTCCCCGACACAGGCACAGATATAGGTAAAAATACTGGAACGGCCGGCGTAGACCGGCGTCGCCTCGAAGCGGGCGATCTCGCCGAGCCTGATCGGGCGGGTGAAAGTCATCCCGTGGAGCTTCACGCATACGATATTCTCGGCCGGAAGGAACATCGAGACGGCCATCAGGCCGGATTCCACGAACCATTCCGCGGCGCGCCCGGCAAAGAGAGTGCCGTGATGGTTGAGGTCTTCCCCTTTTACGAACCGGTTCGTCACAAGTGTCTGAAAACGCATCATTCCCTCCGTATCTTCATAGATTTCTTTATAAATATCTTTGTAAACTGAATTTTTAATTCAGGCTTTTCGTAAGCCCCCGGCGGCACATGCGCCGGCCGGGCGAAATCGTCCGTGGGTACTATACCCGTCTTTTAATGCAATGATAACACGGAAGCGCAGGCGAGACAAACGAGGTGCACTTTTCCCGAAATCCTTGTAGAATATAACCGGGGAAACAATCGAAATGACTGGGGGAACTATGGAATGACCGGGGGAACGAACGAAACGGCCGGAGGAACTGATGAAATGTCCTGGGGGAATTATGTCATGAAAGAACGGGCTCTGAAAAAAGTCAGGACCGCACTGTACGCCGCATGCTTTTTAATGATCGCTGCCGTATTATCCGCGTGCGGGAACAAAGAGAGCGCGCAGGGAGAGCCCGACCTGCTCCTCGGTTTTTCACAGATCGGTTCAGAGAGCGCGTGGCGGGTCGGGAATACGAATGACATCATAGAGCAGGCGGAGAATTATAAGATCGGCCTGATGTTCGAGGATGCCAAACAGAAACAGGAGAACCAGATCACCGCCATCCGCCGATTTATCGCATACAAGGTGGATGTCATCGCGTTCTCGCCGATCGTGGAGGACGGCTGGGACAATGTCCTCATGGAGGCCAAAAAAGCCGGCATCCCCGTGATCCTTGTGGACCGCGATATCAGCACGGAAGAGGAAGGTCTTACGGCCTGCCTGATCGGCGCCGATTTTTACGAAGAAGGCGTGAAGGCGGGAGAGTACCTGATCCGGAAGGCGGACAGCCTCGGCCTTGACCGGGTCAATATCGTAGAGATCACCGGCACGGCTAATTCGACACCTATGAGGCAGCGCCAGGCGGGCTTTGCGGCAGCGATCGCGGGAGACGCGCGGATGCACGTCCTTGAGAGCATCGACGGCGACTTTATAAAGAGCCGCGGGGCGGAGTGCATGAAGACACTGCTTGAAAAATACGGGGATGAGATCGATGTGGTCTACAGCCATAACGATGAGATGACGCTGGGTGCGCTCCCGGTGATCGAAGAGGCGGGCCTTGAGCCGGGCAAAGATATCGTCGCGATCTCCATTGACGGCGGCCAGGACGCGATCGATGTCCTGAAACAAGGGAAGATCAACTGCATCGTGGAGTGCACGCCGAAGCTCGGCAAGAAAGTAATGGAGACCGTGATCCGGTTAAAGAACGGCGAGACTGTGGAAAAGACGATCCATCCGGAAGAAGCGGTGTTTTCGGACGAGCAGGATCTTTCGAGTCTGGGACCGAGAGGATACTAAAGGGCAGATGGAACAGGTCAAACAGAAAGAACGGATCAAAAAAGAAAAGAGCATACTCGGGGCCATCGAAGACCTGAGCAACAGGCTTGCTCTGATGCTGGTCTTTCCCATAATTATCAGCCTTGTCCTGATGCTCTTCTACGCATGGGAATACCACAGCGCTATTTTGAGGATGGGAAAGATCACTGAGCTCAAGACGGTGGTCTCCGACGAGATCCCTGAGAGAGCCTGGAATATTGTCAGCGGCAAGGAGACATTTCCGCAAAGCAGCATCTACAAGCTGATCATGGATGTGGACGAGACCATCGGGGAGGTCACCGCGCAGACGGGAGAGGAGAACAGGCTTTCCCTCGTCGTCGCGGGACGGACCATGGAGACGCTGCAGGACTATATCGACCTGATCAGGGACAACATCGCTCACGGAGTCCCCGTCGTGGAAAATGAAGCGGTGCTCGCTGAAGTCAGGGACGTGGCGGCGCTGGTCGACAGAATGCTGAATGAATACATCGCGCTCGAGATCACCTCGACCGCGCGCATGAGCAGGCGCTTAAGGATCATCACCATGGTCACGGCCGCCATTGAGGCCCTCATCGTGATCATCGCCATGCTGGTCAGGGACATATCCATGAAATCCACGGCGGCGCTGGTCCGCAGGCCGATCGAAAAGCTCGAGGAGGTGACCGCTGTCCTGGCGGACGGAACGCTGGATGCGAGGATCACGGATACGGAGGTCTCGGAGCTTCGGAATCTCACCGGGCAGGTGAATACCATGGCGGATCACCTGGAAGCCATGATGAAAAAAAGCGAGCAGGACGCCAAAAGACTGCAAAAAGCGGAGCTTCGGACCCTGCAGGCACAGATCAACCCGCATTTCCTTTATAACACTCTGGATGCCATCGTGTGGAAGGCCGAGGCAGGGCAGACGGAGGAAGTGATCGGGCTTACGAGCTCCCTGAGCGATTTCTTCCGGATCAGCCTTTCTTCCGGCGCCGACTGGATCCCGCTCAGCCAGGAGAAGAAGCATATCGAAGGGTACCTCAAGATCCAGCAGACCAGATACCGCGATATCATGAACTATGAGATCGATATTCCGGATGAGATCGGGCATTACTATATTTTGAAACTGCTTTTGCAGCCGCTTGTGGAGAATGCCCTGTACCACGGGATCAAAATAAAGCGCGGCGGCGGGACGATCTATGTCTCCGGAAGAGAGAACGACGGCTATCTGGAGTTCAGCGTAAGGGATACCGGATGCGGCATGAGCGCCGCGCAGCTGGAAGAACTCAACAGCCGCATCAAAAAAGAGAATCCGATGATCGGCGAACGCGGCGGAGGTTTCGGGCTGGTGAACGTGAACATGCGGATCCGGCTCTACTACAATGAACCGGAGGGGCTGAAGATCATGAGCGGCCCTGCCGGAACGGAAGTGCGCTTCAGGGTGCCGTGCAGGACGAAAGAGGAGATATATGAAAATGAAAGTGTTTCTGGTTGATGACGAGATCGTGATCAGGGAGGGGATCCGCGAGTCTTTTCCGTGGGACAAG
>JAZRKZ010000269.1:0-3478 GCA_045646565.1 Lachnospiraceae bacterium | reverse complement strand
AGTAATGTATGGAGCTGACTGCTACTAATCGGACGAAGCCTTGACCAAAGGCGGAGAGAGCGGCTGCGGAAAGCGAAGCGGACCGGCGTGCTTGCACGCAGGGGCCGGAAGAGCTTTGCGCAGACATTTGCGGAGCAAACTCATGAAGTTGGACGCGAAGCGGACAACGAATGACCGCTCGAACCTACCTGTAGATTCAGATTTGTATGTGCGGTTTTGAGGGTGTGTACTTGATTTTTTGAAAAGTACGTGGTATACTCTTCTATGTGGTTGTCACTACGACGACTATTCCTCGATAGCTCAATGGTAGAGCACTCGGCTGTTAACCGAGTTGTTGTAGGTTCGAGCCCTACTCGGGGAGCTATGGCCCCATGGTCAAGTGGTTAAGACATCGCCCTTTCACGGCGGTAACAGCAGTTCGAACCTGCTTGGGGTCACTCGATTTGGCGACATGGCCAAGCGGTAAGGCACGGGTCTGCAAAACCCTTATCCCCGGTTCGATTCCGGGTGTCGCCTTAACTCCGAATCATATGATTCGGAGTTTTTCGTTTTTATGAATACTTTTAGCAAAGACGGTCCTCTGGGACCGTTTTTTAATTACAGTACATACGCCATTTCTACAGGGATGATTTGTGCAGAATGCCGAAATTGCTGTGAATGGCGACTTTTGGTACTCAAAGAAAGAATTTGTAGTATTATCAGAGGGAAATATTTAACAAGTGTTAAATATTATCGTTTGTGAAGAGTTTTATCTCAGTGTGGGAAGAACCCCGCTTCGATAAGACGGAGAATAGAAGGGCCAGAGCCGTGAGACAGGTGCACAATCCAGGAATCCACGGACACATGCGCGGGTGAGAATATGAATGAGCTGACGAACAAGAATATTAAAGAGATGGTTACCCTGTCAAAACAAATGAGCAGGCTGACGAGGCAGGCCCTTGAAAACGCAATGACGGGTTTCCCGAACAATCATTTTCCGGTGCTGGAGCGTCTGTACATGACTATCCATGAGTACGGGACAGATGGCAGCATCAGCGCCTCGCAGCTCGCCCAGGACATGTGTATCGCACCGTCAGCCCTCTCCAGAGAACTGAGGAATCTGGAAGCGGACGGCGTCATTGAAAGACGGCTCGATACGACCGACCGGAGAAAGACTCTGATCTCCATTACCGGGCTGGGTGAAGAACAGATCAGAGTGTGCGAGGGGGCAGTCATTCGGTACTTTTCCCCGATCATTGAAATTATTGGTGAGGAGGATCTGCAGCAGCTCTGCAAGATCCACAGAAAGATCTCTGAAGCGCTCATGCTGCGAAACAGCGAGTGGAACCGTGAGCGCCAGATGGCTGAAGGCGAGACAGTCACAGAAAAGGATCAAGAGAAGGATCAAGAGAAGGATCAGAGCGTTCGCAGTTAAGGGAGTATGAAAGCCGATGGTAAAGTTCAGCGTTAAAAAACCATTTACAGTATTAGTGGCCGTGATCGTGGTCATTGTATTGGGCTTCATTTCCGTGACCAGAATGTCGATGGACCTTCTGCCGGAACTTACCCTGCAATACCTCATGGTCATCACGACCTATCCGGGAGCGAGCCCGGAAAAAGTGGAGATTGAAGTCAGTCAGCCGATGGAAGACGCTCTTGCCACGATCTCGCATGTGGAAAATATCTATACAATAAGCGCCGAGAATTATTCGATGACGCAGCTGGAGTTCGAGGACGATACCGACATGGACAGCGCGATGGTCAAGGTATCCAGCGCGCTCGATCAGGTGCGCGCAAATCTCCCCAGCGGCTGCGGGACGCCCAGCATTCTGGAACTCTCCATGGATATGGTGGCGACCATGTATCTCGGCGTGGAAAAAGACGGCGCCGATGTGTATGAATTATCAGACTTTGTCAACAGTGACCTGGTTCCCTATCTCGAGAGAGAAGAGGGCGTCGCTTCGATCACGGAGATCGGTCTTGTCGAAAAGACAGTCCAGGTGGAACTCAACCAGAGAAAAATCGACGAAGTCAATGACCGGATCCTGGAAAAGACGAACGATGCTCTTGAGGATGCGAGACGGGAACTCCTCGACGCGCAGAAAAAGGTCGACGACGGCCAGGATGAACTGGAGAAGCAGGAGAAAAACTTCGGCGACCTTCTTGCGGAGGGCGTTTTCGGCGGCGTGAAAGGCGGGGCAGAGGAACTTACAAAGAATCTGTCCAGGCAGATCGACGAACTTACGTCGACTCTCGGCGATGTGCGCAGCGTTGTCCAGGCTGCCGGCGAGGAAGCCCGCGCGACAGTGGAGGACGCCGCGAACGACTTTGCGGTGGCCAGAGAAGAAGCGCAGGCGAAAGTTGAGTCGGCGATGGAGACCTTCTACGAGGCCCAGGAAGCTTATTACGAACTCGCAGGACAGATACAGGACGCGGTGGACGCGTCGTCGGATCTGCAGGATGAGGCGTACGCATATGCTTTCTCTGCCTACAGTATTGCGGAAGCCGCGTTCATTGAGGCCCAGAACGCTTATAACGAAATTCAGCAGGCCCTCATCTTTGCGGACGAGAATACCCGGCCGGAGCTTGAGGAGTCGGCTTACTACGCCGCGCAGGCTCTTGAGGACGCCATCGCCGAGCGGGATACGGCTTATGAAAACATGACGGCCGCCCGGGAAGCGCTTTCCGACGCGGAGAGCACAGTCCCTCAGCTGCAGGAAATGCTCGAGCAGACGCTCGCCTATATGACGGAAGCGAACACGGACCTGCAGGGAGCGCAGTCGGAGCTTGTTTCAGCGATCATAAATGAACAGCAGGCGGTCGCTGTCGCGGCAGGCACCATTGACGTCGAAGCGCTGGCGGCGGAGACAGGCGATGTGATAAACAGTCTCAACGAGACAAGAGCGATGCTGAACGGCAGCTCGATCTCCGCGCTCATGTCGGCAGTCTCAAAGCTCAGCACGCTGGTCCCGCAGACGAGGAATCTGCTGACCAGTGTCGCCGCGGTTGTAGCGGACAGTCCGATGGCCGCGCAGGTCGCGACCGCTTCGACCGAGGTGGGAGATGTCAGCGATCTGATGGACCGGGTGCCGCAGCTGCTCGACACACTGCAGGAGGTCTTCGCCCAGCTCACACAGGGCCAGCTTGACGCGGCGGTCGGATTTTCCACTGCGTCGATCCAGCTGTCTACAGCCCAGGCCCAGCTAAAGTCAGCCCGGGAGCAGTATGACAAAGCGCGCAAGACCGCGCTTGAGAATGCAAATGCCAACGCCCTCCTCACCGCAACAACGCTCTCACAGATGATTTACGCCCAGAACTTCGCCATGCCGGCCGGCTATATCGATGATGTGAACGATGAGTCCTGGATGCTCAGGGTCGGCGACGAATATGAGGACAGCGCGCAGATCGCGGACGCGCTCCTTGTCGACATTGAGGATATCGGACCGATCCATCTGACGGACGTCGCGGACATCACGGTCATCGACAATTCCAAGGACTC
>JAZRKZ010000268.1:0-2151 GCA_045646565.1 Lachnospiraceae bacterium | reverse complement strand
CTTGATGCGGAAGGGCTGTATCAGCAGATCAAGGCGTTCGTGTGATACGGGCGTGTGTGTGACACGGGGACGGTTCTTCTGACAACTTTTTTATAACTATTTCATGACACGGGAAAGGTTTTTCTGAAAACCACCCTTCTGACTAAATGGCACCGCCGAAAGGCGGTGCTTATTTGTGCTATCAGCCGTGGGGCGCATCTCGTGCTTACACGAAGAAGCACCCCACGGCCAACGGTCAGTCGTAGTAGGAGTATCCTGCTCGATTTAAAGTTAATGTCACCTGTAGAAACAGAGATCATAAAACACTACAATAGTTATATTCACTGCAATCTCTGAGCGGAAAACCGGCTTTGCAGATGCAGGTATGTTTACCGACTCATATCTTGAGCAGAGCAGTATTTTGCATAAAGCAGGAGGAAATGAATATGAATTACAGGATCATTGACGGCGCAGATAACATGAAGATGGAAGATATCCGGAGGCTTCTGAAGATGACATATTGGGCTGATCAGAGATCACCGGAAACGGTGGAGAGATCCGTAAAGAATTCTTCCTGTTACGGGATATACCTTGAAGATGAAGATAAGCTTGTCGGGTTTGCCAGAGTCATCAGCGACTATGCAACAACATTTTATCTGGCAGATGTGATCATTGACACGGAGTACCAGCGTCAAGGCCTGGGGACGGCATTGTTATCATATGTTTTATCTCTGCCTGTATACCAGGGGCTAAGAGGTATTCTTCTGACAACGTATGCACATGACTTATACAGAAAATTCGGCTTTGAGCTAAATGCAGAAAAGGCCATGACGAGGTGACAAGGGGCTGTCGCACTGAGAACTGATTTCTGGTCCGGCAGCTCCTTATCTTATGCTCAGCCATATGACTTTGAGCTTAGATAACAGGAGCAAAGGCTTCTTATTCCATAAAGAGGCTCACTAAGAAACGATTGAGCGCATTCTTGGTGGTGTACGAAAGCATTCTTGGCCGAACCTTTTGCTGCTAAGTCCACCAGAAATAGATATGATGGTTTTCTGGTGGAACCTTCAGCTAGTTCAGTTCCACTAGAAATGAGTCACGCCAGATCTTGGTGGAGTCTCCAGTTCGTTTGCCTCCACCAGAAATTGATCAACCCGGATCCTGGTGTAGTCTTCAGGTTAGTTTGATTCCACCAGGAATGAATTTGATTGTTTCTTGGTGGTGCTTACCAGCTTAATCGCTCCATCAAGATCAGATTAAACAAAATCTTGGTGGAGTGGACTGGTCAAAGAACTCCACCAAGAATCGGGCAAGCCTATTCTTGGTGGAGCCATCCGGTCAAAGACAGGGGCTGCCGCATTTGCGACAGCCCCTGTAAGCGCGCAGATCCTGGAAATCCTGACAAAAAGTGCGGGCAGTGAGTATTTTACAGCCCCTTTATGATCCGGCAGGACTAAAGAAATATCCGTTGTCATTCTTTTTGAATACTCAATACTCATCTCTTCTTGTACAGCACAAGCTCCGGATCAGCTCCTTCCGGCCCATACGTGCTGATAAGAATGAAATCCATGTTCGCAAGGACGCCGAAGCACCGGTCTCCCCCGAACTCGCTTTCCAGCTGGTTCCCCAGATAGGTCGTCTGATCATCCAGGAACTTCACGCTGAAGCCGCTGGGAAGGCGATAGGCGAGGTTCACATAGCTTCCGACGAGCGCATTGAGCTTTTCCACCTTGGGCATTCCTTCAATATGAAGGTCGTTGATCTCGCCGATCAGCTGCTTTTTGAACGCCTCGAACTGTCCGCCGTCGCTGAGCTCCTCATATCTCTTCCAGTAATCCAGCTTAGGCAGCATCTTTTTCATATAAGTGCGGGCCTGCTCCTCAGTGAAGCCCTCTTTGACCATGTTCGGCACACAGATGTCGATCAGGTCATCCATGTCGCTATATGTGTACGTGCCGTCAGCATAACACCATTTGCAGTAGTCCTCGTTGAAGGATCCGTCCTTGTTCCTGCTGATGGTCGCGTCTTCGAGCGGCATCCCGCAGCACTGGCAGACCAGTTCGCGCGGCGACCCGAGCAGGGTATTGATCGAGACATTGAACTGCTTCGAGAGCAGTTTGAGCGTCTCCGTATTGGGTACCGTTTCACCGTTCTCCCAGCGCGATACCGCCT
>JAZRKZ010000267.1:0-12957 GCA_045646565.1 Lachnospiraceae bacterium | reverse complement strand
CTGGAGAGTGTTCCCTTGAATGAATCAGATGCAAAAAGTAATTTCATGTTCTACTCCTTTGTTGTCTCTGCATAAACTTGATTTATCATCTCAGCATGGTGACCTTCGTGGAGGCCTACTTAATTAAAACATTTTGCCGATGAAAGTGCGATTGTTATTATGGAACTTATCCTTATTTATCTGATCTTCCCTAACAGTACGGACAGGTTATACACGGCTGAACATCTGAAACACCCGCGGTTCAATCGGGATTGCGTTTATCCGGACTTGTGGTACAATAGGCATATGGATCTGGGAGCCGGTTAGAAAAGAGGAGAGAATACAGATGAAAGCTGCATTGACACACGCGGCGCTGAATGTGCGTGACTTCGAATGGTATCTGAATTTCTTTGAAGATGTTTTTGGCATGAAAGAAGAAAAGCGGCAGGGGAATATGCCCTACAGAAAAATCTGGCTGGATGGGGGAATCCAGCTCAATGAGTGCCAGGCAGACACTGACTCGGCAGGAGTGCTGGACCATCTGGGATTGGTAGCCGATGATGTGGACGCGGTCATCGAAGCGGCGAAGGCGCGGGGATGCATCACTGTCCCGTTCAGACCGACCTGGTTCATCCTGCCAAACGGCGTTGTCATCGAGATGAAGCAGAAGTAGAACATAGCTCATCGAAGTATAGAATACCGAAAGGAAGAATGATTTATGAAAAAGAACTTCTGGAGAGCCATGCTTGTCATCGCTCTCTGCGGCGTTGTTGGATGCCTCGGCTTCATAGCCTGGCATATTTATTCCGATATAACCGCGGAGCAAGGATACGAGACTGTGGCTTCACTGGTTGGAAGACCGAAAGACGAGGCATCCGGTCAGACAGGATCGGAAGATGAATCAGAAAATGAACAGAAAGATGAATCGGTCCTGACCGTCGAAGACATCGAATCTGTTGAATTCACCGGTGAACGCGAGGGCGAGGAAGCACCGCTTCCGGCGGATATATTCTCCGGTCTTAACGGACGGATCGATTTCGATACGCTGAATGAAATCAATCCGGATCTTGTTGCCTGGATCCTGATCAACGATACCAACATCGATTACCCGGTCGCGCGGCACCCGTTCGAGGATGACTACTATCTGAACCATGATATGTACGGGGAGCCGAGATTTGCAGGATGTCTATATATGCGGACCGCGAACAGCGGTGATTTTTCCGATCCGAACACGGTCATCTACGGCCACAACATGAAGAGCGGATCCATGTTCAGCTCCCTGCACTATTTTGAAAATAATACCTTTTTTGAATCTCACCCCTACATCTACATTTATGCTGCGGACGTGATCCGCGTATATGAGGTATTTGCGGCAAGATTCTTCACGGACGATGATCTGCTCACCGTCTATAATTTTGCAGATCCGGTATCTTTCCAGAAGTTCCTGGATGATATCTACAACAACCGCAGCATGCGGAACAACATCCGGCGCGATGTACCGGTGACAATCAATGACAGAATTCTTACACTCTCCACTTGCATCGGCGGCTCGCCCGGAGAGAGATTCCTTGTACACGGAAAGCTTCTGTGGGAAGGAAACGAGGAGGAACTGGCTGAGGCGAAGCAGAAGATAGAACAAGGTCAGCTGGAGAGTCAGCCGGAAAATGTGGTGCCGGAGGCGACCTCCGGCGGAGAGGAGACGGAAAATGAGTAAAACGAAGCGAAAGAAAAAGGTGACATTCCTCGGCGTCCTCGCCAGGATCCTGCTGGTCCTGTGCATATTGCTGATGGTGGTGATCGGCGGTCTCTTGTTCATGAGATACCGGGGCGAGAAAGCGATGAGCAACGACGATGTCAATCTGACGATGAATGAGGCCAATACGCCAGATGAAGTTGAAAAGATTGAAAATGACGGCAAGATCATTACCTACAAGGGTGAGAAATACCGGTGGAATGACAAGATTTCCACGATCCTGTTCCTCGGCAGCGACCGTACGATCGAGGATCAGGCGAGTAAAGAATCGGTCATCGGCAGGAACGGACAGGCGGATACCATCATTCTCGGTATCGTGGACAATCTGAATAAAAAAATATCCTTTATCAATATTAACAGAGACACCATGTCCTATGTATCCCAGTATACGCCTGACGGCGGCTACGCCGGAGAAACGACGATGCAGATATGTTTGGCTTATTCATATGGAAAGGACAATGAAGATGGCTGTAAGTTAACGGCTTCTGCAGTATCGAACCTTCTCTATGGAATTCCGATCAATTCGTACGCCAGGCTGTCCTATGACGCGATCCCGATGCTCAATGATTCTGTCGGCGGCGTTACGGTCAAGGTCCTTGAGGACATGACGTCGATCGACGCAGGACTTACCAAAGGCGCGGAGGTCACGCTTCACGGAAAACAGGCCCTGACCTATATTCAGTGGAGAAATCATGATGTGACGGAGACCAATGAACTTCGTATGGCTCGCCAGAAGCAGTATATGTACGCATTCATGCACAAAACGGTGGATGCGACAAAAGCAGATTTTACACTGCCGCTCGGTCTTTATAACAACGCGAAGCCATATATGACGACAGATATCACGCCGTCGATGGTAACCTACCTGACGACGAAGGTGCTTGACTACGGCATCGAGAACGGTTCAGTGCGGTCGATCCCGGGACAATCAATTGACGGGGCAAACGGGCTCGTCGAATTTCATCAGGATGACACGGCACTGTATGAAATCATTCTTGATACATTCTACAATAAACTTTAACGATAGAAGCGGGATTTGGCCTTGGCGAATCCCGCGCCGTTTCTTAAGAGAGAGACTTTACGAGACTGAAAGCTGATGAGGGGGACTTCATGCTGGATCTACACATTCATATACTCCCCGGTGTTGATGACGGGGCGCAGAATTACGAGGACTCAATGGCTATGGCGGAAATGGCCTATGCATGCGACGTGACCACGATCGTTGCAACGCCTCACGCCAACCAGATGGGCCGCTTTGAGAATTTCTACACGCCGGATTTCGCAGGGAGATATGGGCGCCTCGAGAGAATGGTCCAGAGCTATGGAATCAATATAGATATCCTTGAGGGACAGGAAATCATGGCCTCGAATGACATGGCGGAGAAAATAGCGGAGGGCAGGCTGATCGGCCTTAATCATACACGGAATTACCTGATCGAGTTTCCGTTCGACTCCGATCCCCGGTGGATCCGCGACCGTCTTGCCGATGTCCTGCGTCTTGGAAAAACGCCGCTGATCGCGCATGTAGAACGGTACTTTTGTGTACAGGAAAATCCGGGGTATGTGTATGAGTGGATACAGATGGGCTGTCTGACACAATTGAACAAGGGAAGTGTCTTTGGCAGAATGGGAAGAGGGGCCCAGTACGCGAGCGTTCCGCTGCTTAACTTTGAGCTCATTCACTGTGTTGCCAGCGACGCCCACAGCCCGGTGCAGCGAACGCCGTGGCTTGGTGATATCTGGGACTTTCTTGCGCAGCACTACGATGAAGAATATGCTTACAGGATGCTGGAAGGAAATCCGAAGAGAATAATAGAGGGGCAGACGATCCGTTCTTATGCGCGGGATCCTGAACAGAGATGAGCTTTAAAAGAGAATGCCGACGCAAAAAAGAGAGTTCAAAGGAGCTCTCTTTTTGACTTTCATATTAATTAAATGACAGCCCGGTCGCGGATCGGGAATTATGCCTCTTCTTCCTTCTTCTTGCAGAATACGACGACGGATGCAAATGCAGCTGCGCCCAGTCCGCCATAAAGCACATAATCAACTTCTCCGGTCTTCGGAGACTTGCCGGGCGTTGTCTTTTTCGGAGTCGGTGTAATTGTAACGTTTTCCGGACTGGATCTCTTTTCTGTCGCGTATGCCGGCATAGCG
Organism: Lachnospiraceae bacterium; assembly: GCA_045646565.1. Taxonomy (GTDB): domain Bacteria; phylum Bacillota; class Clostridia; order Lachnospirales; family Lachnospiraceae; genus Chordicoccus. Next base: position 9,071 of record JAZRKZ010000267.1, on the reverse strand, counting down.
GATGCAGCCACCAGTGCTGTTGCAGCGATTAATGCAAGTACTCTTTTCTTCATATGATCCCCCTAATTAAAATTATAATCTATACAGGTATAATCATTAAACATTACAATATGATTATAGACTATACAACAGACAAACAAGAATCCGTATATATCCTACTATCAAAAAGGCGGAATTGTCAAGAGATACCGTAAATTTCGAAGAGTGGGATTTCGTTGGGATTTCGTTGCTATTCGGAAGTCGGCTTTTCGTTGTTTTTCGGCAGATTCAACGTCCGGGCTTTCGGACAGGAATGTTCTGCTAGCATTCCGGGCTGATTTCTTGAAATAATTTGGAAAACTAAGCATATTTCCAGTGCGCAGTTCCGTTAAATAATGCTATACTATTCTGCATAATACCTGATACGTTCAGACCAGTTTTTGTGGAGGAGGAAAAGAGATGAATCAAAAGACACTTAAAAAGAGTCTCGCTGTATTGCTCGCCGCCATCATGCTCTTGTCTCAGAGCGCGTACGCAGATAGTCAGGCAGCGGAAGTCCTTGTCGTCGAAGAGATGTTGGCTGAAAATACCGAGACGCCAGACGCTGAAGCGGACGTTATAGAAGACATGACGGTCACCGATGAAGATGAGGCTTTGACTGACAACGCACCTTTAGTTGATGCGGACATCATTCGTGAAATGGGAGAGGATGCCCCGGCGCCTCAAGTTAACGCCGCTGCCGAAGAAAGGTATATGAGCGAAAAGGAAACGAAAGAATGGCAGAAGAAGCAGTCTCAGGAAGCCGCACCGGAACTTGTCGGTGCGGACGATGAGGATGCGCCGTGGAACGGAGGGGATGTAACAGACCTCTCATTGGATGAAACGTATGAAGTTTATGTAGAGGACGGCGCATCTGTTTGGTTCAGGTTCGTTCCGGAAGAGACCGGGAACTACAAATTCTATTCATTTGACAAGGAGAGCGGTGACCCATATGCATACCTTTATGATGCGGAGGGCGACTATCTGAGAGATGACGACGACGGAGCGACAGGAGATTATTTAAACTTCGCGATCCGCGGACCTCTGACCGAAGGAGAAACTTACTACTTTGAGGCAACATCGTATGATGATGTCGAATCGTTGTATTCTGTATCAATAAAGCAGGTCCCGACAGTCATAGACTTTACCCCGACGCTGGCAGAAGGAGCGCATCTTGTTAAGGATTCGCTTCGATGCGGAGACTGGGCCGATTATGATGATGAGCCGTACTTCGCGTATTATGACACGGCTATTCAGGAGTTGTTCTCTATTGAATATACACTAAGTGACGGGACGACCGGTGAGTGGGTCTATTCACCGAACAAGAGCACCCATATTGTCGGTGATTCCGAAGTCGTCGTAGAATTCGACAGCACGTCAGCGGTCGTCGGAACCAATACAGCTGTCATGATCATTGACGGCATTGAAAAAACGATTGAGTTCGAGATCATTGAACTTCCTGATCTTGATTCCTTCACTATAGAACATAATCCGAATACGGAAAGCATGCTGATCGGTTGGGAAGCCAACGGATTCTGGGAAACTGACGAAGAAGACGTTGAGTATTTCCTCTTTTATACGGATTTCCTTATGAGCCAGTTTGTGATCCATGCCACCTATGCAGATGGAACCGCAATAGACTGGGAGTATGATTCCGAAGAGGGCAACGACTACCTTGACGAAAAATATCCGATCACGATTGAGAACTATTATGCTGATGAGGGAGCAGTTCTTCTTGATATCAGAGTGGGAGAATATGAAGATTCAATTGAATTAGCGACCACAACGTTTGAGGAAATTTCAAGCGGAGCGATCACGGATACTATAGATTTCAGTATTGATGACGATGATTATTATACTGTCTACACGTTCACGGCGCCCCAGAATGGACAATACGATCTTTCCGTCGTTTCAAAATATGGGGTCGGCTTATACATATTTGACGAATCCAGCCATAGGGTAGATTCCGAAGCAACATTCTATCAGCGGGATGGCTATACCGAGACACTGAAGTGTACCAGTGGACAGGATTATTATTTCCTTGTGGAAAATTATGATGAATCCGAACACGTGAGCGGAACGCTGAGCATACAAAAACATGTCAGCGTTACTAGTTTTGAGGTTGCAAATGTTACGGCTGAAAATGGAGGATTCACACCGACGATCGGTAGTGAAGTACAGGGGTATTATGACGAAGGTGATTCGTCGACATTTATTTTCTATGACACTTACATTGCCAGAGCCTTCACGATTCAGCTGACATTTGACGATGGGACGACAGAAATCTGGCGTTACGACGATGCTAAAAGTATGACTGTTCGGAACAACTACATATATTTCAGCCAGGTCACGGATCCTCCGTATGAAACGGAGAACGGAGTGGCTGAAATCAGAATAGGGAACATTACCCGACCGACGGAGGAGTTTGAAGTCAATAGAACAGTCCCGGAAGTGACGGCGCTTACCGTAACGCAGACCAATCCCCTGTACGCCGGATTTGATGCGTATTGGACGACCGGGGATGGGGACAGCGATTATCTGAAGCCTTATCCAAAGCCGCTTTTTTCCTGTCTGGAAATTACAGCGACCTACGATGACGGCACCGTTGTCACAGAAAGATATAATGACGATGAGATGAATTTCCGACTGTTTGCTTCCTGGGCAGTTGCTTTCGACGATAGGTTCTGGGTAAATTATGAGTGCGTTGATCAGACTTCATGGACAATCGGGGACTCGAACACGCTGAAGATAACCGTTGGCGGGAAGACAGCAACCACGAAGATTACGATCCGGGATATGCTTTCGGGTATCGAAGCCGACAGGGTTCCGTCGACAGAGGTGACAAAGAACCGGACGCCATTTACCGCTGAGCGGGAACATGACTATGAGTATGCCTTTGTCATAAAGGCGCCTGCCACCGGTGAGTATTCCTTCTGTGTAGAGACGGAGGCTGCAGACCAGGAGACATACTGGGGGCTGTGCACGACAGACGGACGTATTCTGACAGAAAATGAAGACGATGACGGTGTCCTCATAAGCGAACCAATAGAGGTCGCTCTGGAGAAGGATAAGACATATATCCTGCGCTGCGACTATCTCCCATATGATGACAATGCCCATGAAGCGGTTCTGTGCGTAACGCTTCCGGAGAATGCCGCATGGCCGACGCCAACGCCGACACCAACGCCGATTCCGACGAACGATAAGCTTTTCGATGACGTAAGAGATCCGAAGCACGCATATTTCAAGGCAATTTACTGGGCAGCTGAGAACAACATTACGAAGGGTTACTCAGGAACGAACATTTTCGGTATTAATGACAGCTGCACCCGCGGCCAGGCGGTCATGTTCCTCTGGAGACTTGCCGGCAAGCCGGCCCCGAAAACGGTCTCGAAGTCTCCTTTCAAGGATGTTCCGACCAACCATGCGTTCTACAAAGCGATCCTCTGGGCTTCCCAGAAGGGCATAACCAAAGGATATTCGGACGGAACATTTGGCATCAACGGTACCTGCACGAGAGGGCAGATTGCGACATTTATCTGGCGATATAAAAACTCTCCGGCGCCGAAGACAACGAAGAGTCCGTTCAAGGACAAGATTACGAATGCCTATCTGAAGGCAGTCCTGTGGGCTGCGGAAAACGGCATCACGAAAGGATATTCAGATAAGACATTCAGGGATTCTGAAAACTGCACGAGAGGACAGATTGTCACGTTCCTGTACAGGCTGAATAATCTGAAGTGAGATAAAGAGGCGGATTTATGGAATGACGTGGCAGGGGAATGCTCCTGCCGCGTCTTGTGAGATAAGGACGAACGCGCATGTCCTGCTTGTATGAACATATATCTGCGATGCTAAGCGGGCCAACAGATGCGAAATGAATGCGCATATTCTTCTGGCAGGTTATACTCAAAAGATTAATTTAATGCAGCTGCATTATGTTTACAACAGCTTTTCTTTCAATTTTCTTGTAAAGACTTCCGGCTGTTTTGCATAGTTCAAGATACGTTTCACTCGACCTTTTAGCGGATCCAAGTACAACCGGTCCTTTGACCATTCGATTACCTGCTCACAAGTTAGAGGCTCGTTCATCGTGATAAAACGATTTGGGATCACATAGAAATGATCTGCATCTGTCGGCATCTCGTTAGTCATTCTTCGTTTCTGAAAGTGAATATAGCCAATTTCACGTTTTTGAAGCACGCCATTTCTGACGGTCACATCAAAAAGTTTTCCTTGATCCCATTCAAAAACGCGCGAAATCTTCTCTCCACCATCCTCCACAATCTGAAAGGACCACTTGGATGGAAACAGATCTGCAACCAAATCTGGGATGCGTTCAAGGAGCGAGAATCCGTTTTCCTGATAGATTGTATTAATGGACCATGGATGATTCATCTCATCAAAACCGGTTACTTCGGGGCGCGAGAACAGTTCCTGAATAGTCGTTCCGCAAGAAGGAGGAATCCGAAAGCGCATGTTCTTTTCGGGCGTATTACGGTAAAGTGTCAAATGTCCGAAGGAATGGATTTTGTCGTAGGCAGACAGAACTTCATCAGGTATAAACTTTCGCAGATCTCCCAGAAGCGTATCGGAGTTATCCAAATGCCCCCAAAAATCATACCCCTCAACGTATTCGGAAAAAACATACCCATAAGCTGGTTTAATGTCACAAAGTTTATAAGGATCATTAAGAGCGATTTCGAAATCAAATTTGCTCTTAACCAGTGCTACACACTCCTCCCACTTCATAAAAATACCCTCAACATTTTGCGGCATGGACATGTGTAAAGCATCTCTGTCATTTGTTAACAATATAAAGCGGATATCTTGGCTTACAGCACATCCTCGCAGCCAAAGGGAATGGAGTGACTGATTTATTTTCCCAAAATATGGGCATAAAAAAACAATACTATGATTCATACAATCACCTCAATATTTTAAAATTGCGTATGTTTTTGATAAATAGCATATAGAAGTCATGACGCATAATGACTTTATTACAACATAATCGACAGAATAAAGCAACCATTTTGATATTTTATATAATACGGATACCAAGCCTTCACTTCAGCCAGCCGGACAGGCCATTTTCTAGTGCATTTATAAATAGACTTTCATCGAGAATCATGCTAGAATAGACAGGTTTATAATATGCAAGATTGCCCGGGTGGTACAATCTTCTTTTTATTTGAATACAAGATGTGTAGCAGCCTGCATACAATTATATAGGGAGAAACGGGACTCGAGCCGGGTTCCTTTTTCCCGGCATATCGAAAGGCGCATCGATCATATGAAAATACTTATTGCCGCAAATGACAGTTATGGACTATACTTATTCCGCCGTGATCTGATTTCCCGCATGATTTCGGACGGACATATAGTATTTGTATCGCTTCCGGATGGTGACTGTACTCAGCGCATTAAAGCGCTGGGCTGCAAGTTTATTAAAACGGAGATCGACCGCAGGGGTATTAATCCTAAGAATGATATCATTTTGATTCGCAACTATCAAAAGATGCTCAGAAAGGTCAATCCGGATCTGGTCGTGACATATACAATCAAACCGAATATTTACTGCGGGATGGCAGCCCGGCGGCTTGGCATCCCTTACGCCATAAACATCACCGGACTTGGAACAGCGTTTCAGAAGGACGGTCCATTGAAAGCGCTGGTGAAAGGTCTCTATCATGCAGGCTGTGACAAGGCGAAAGTCGTCTTCACAGAAAACAGCGGCATCAGGGAAGAACTGATTTCGATGAAACTGTTCCCGACTGAGAAGATACATGTTCTCCGGGGGGCAGGCGTGAACACAGAGCATTTCGCCTATACTCCGTATCCTGCGGAGGATGTTCCTGTGAAGTTTCTGTTTATCGGAAGAGTGATGAAGGAGAAGGGAATTGACGAATTCTTCTCTGCGGCACGTCAATTGAACAAGAGTGGAATCCTTTGTGAATTCCATGTCGCAGGAGACTATGAGGAAGATTACCACGAGACGATTCGATCAATGCAGGAACGTGAGAACCTTTTCTATCATGGTTTTATGGAGGATGTCCGCCCGTTAATCGCCTCTTGCCATTGCTTTGTCCTTCCCAGCTATCATGAGGGGATGGCGAATACTCTTCTGGAGTGCGGTGCAATGGGCAGACCGCTTATCACCAGCGCTATACACGGCTGTATGGAAGCAGTCGAAGAGGATGTGAACGGCTACCTGGTACCGGTGCAGGATGCAGAGGGGCTTTATGAGGCGATGAAACGTTTCGCGCTGCTGCCTCATGAACAGAAAGAAGAGATGGGCATGGCATCCCATGACATTATCTGTAGAACGTTTGATAAGAAACAAGTTGTGGATAATACGGTGAGGCAGCTTTACTGAGGAGAATGGCTATGGATATGGTTTTTGTATATGAAGATAAAATTGCGCGGGATGCGGAGGGGAACTATTATACAGGCAGTGCTTTTTCACAGGAGATTTTTGATCGCTATCTGCAGCACTTTGACCACATAACTCTTTTGATGCGCAAGGCTGATGTGAATCCGGATGATACAGAGACTCTTGGCAGAATGAATCACATCAGCACCGAAAAGATAGACGTAGTTCTTTTGCCCAATACAACGGCATCAGTCCGGACATACTTGAATCCACGCATTCGTAAAGAATTCAAACGTACCGTATTAGAAGAACTCAGTCCTGGAAGGGCTGTGGTGATCCGCGCGCCATCCGGCAGCGGCACGATAGCGGCGGGCTATTGCCATGCTCACGGCATACCTTATCTTGCCGAGGCGGTCGGCTGTCCGTGGGATAGTCTGTGGAATCACAGCTTGAAGGGTAAGATACTTGCACCGAACGCGGTGAAATACTTTCGCCGTACCATGCGAAATGCAGATTATGCTGTTTATGTCACAAGCGAATTCCTGCAGCGCCGCTATCCTACGAAAGGTAAATCAGCCGCAATCTCTGATGTGGAACTGTTGCCGGTGGACGAAAATGTTCTTGAGAAGCGATTACTGAAAATTCGTAATCATTCAGGAAAAATTAAGCTGGCAACTGCTGCGGCAGTGAATGTAACATATAAGGGCCAGCAATATGTGATCAAAGCCCTTGCACGACTCAAAGCGAAGGGTAAAACAGGTTTTGAATATCATCTTGCTGGTGGGGGAGATACGTCTGTGCTCCGTGCTCTGGCACAGAGGTTTGGAGTCGCCGATCAGGTGGTATTTGAAGGGAGCCTCCCGCACGATGCAATGTTTTTGTGGCTGGATGATATGGATGTATACATTCAACCCAGTCTGCAGGAAGGTCTACCGCGTGCGGTTGTGGAGGCTATGAGCCGAGGTCTTCCCGTACTGGGTTCCCGTACAGGTGGAATTCCGGAATTGCTTGGTGAAGGTTGTATATTTCCGCGAAAAGACACGAAGGCTATTGCGAAATTACTTCAACAGCTGACACCGGGGCAGATGGTCTCTATGGCAGAAAAAAACTTTGATCATGCCAAGCAATTTCGGAAAGACTTGCTTGAGGAACGGCGGTACGATTTTTATGCTGACTTTGCTGAGGCGGCTAAGAAAACAAACAGCGTTTAAGAATAGACTTGGTGAGCAGGAGACAACAAGCAGCAGGATAATCGTCCGGAAAGGAACGGCTGTGCCTGTAGTAGAACACAAAACACGTATTCAAGTAACGAAAGAGATCGAGACTGTTTTTCTAAAGGCAGTCGCTGCCGGATTGCAGCGAAAACCAATTGAGGATCCGGGTCTGTCGCCTGAGAAGTGGCAGATGCTGCTGAAGTTTTCGGTGGACCAAGCCCTGCTTCCCGTGGTTTTTGAAGCGGTTTATCCTTTATTGCCGGGAGAGTTAGAGCGCGAATACAGGAATGTTTCAGTCAAGTGGATTGCGAACCAAGTGCGAGCGACAGATTCTTTTTTAAGGCTTTACCGCAATCTGCAGAAAACAGGAATGGAGCCTTTGGTAATTAAGGGTATAGTGTGCAGGGATACCTATATGCTCTCGGACTGGCGGGTATCATCGGATGAGGATATCTACATACCAATAGCTGATTATCCTCGTTTTCATGAAGCGATGGGGTGTCTGGGTTTTCAAAGCGCTTCGCCCAATTATCGAAGCGAACACGAACTCGTTTATCGAAACAGAGAACTGATAGTGGAAGGACACTGGAATCTGTTCCCCCAGGAGACGCATCAGTGGAATCAAATGAACGAACTGGCAGAAACCATTCTGCAGCGTGCTCATTATGTGAATATCGAGGGAATTGAAATTCTCACACCCGAGCCCACAGACCATATGATTTATCTGTTGCTTCATGCCATGAAGCATTTTTCGCTGGCAGGAGTCGGCATCCGGCAGATTTGCGATATTGCCATGTGGGATGAACAATATGCTGTTGATTGGCTGCACGTCAAAAGGGTAATGGATGCCTTTGGCGGAACTACATTCGCCTCAGCTGTTCTTGATGCTGCAAACCGTTATTTTGAAATGAGTTTTCCGGAAGGATGGACGCGAGTTGACAGTACAGATCTGGTACAGGACGCATTGAGAGGCGGTACGTTCGGCCACAGTTCGGAAGACAGGCTGCACAGCGCATCTATCACGGCTGCAAGCGGAGGAAAAGGCGCAGGGATCACAGCCATAATTAGCTCACTATTTCCCGGTCGTAAAGTCATGGAAATTAACTATCCCTGGGTAAGCAACAGTCCTTTGCTGCTTCCCCTTGGCTGGATTGTACGTTTGATTTTATATATAGGGAATATAAAAAGAGGCGCTTCTCCGGTCCACAGCATAAAGATTGGTAAACGGCGCGCCAGACTGCTACAGGAATATGAGATATTTCGAAGGCAAGAAAATAAGCAAAATAAGAGGCGCGGTGCATGTTAAAGCAGTTGAAAACAAACAGCAATTATAAATTCAGAGAAATAGCGGGAAAACATTACCTGATCTCAGTTGGCTCCGAGGTTGAAAGAACCCCTGCTCCTATTCAACTGACTGAAACGGCTGCCTGGATATGGAGACAGATAGAATCGGGTATACTGCCGTC
>JAZRKZ010000266.1:0-3446 GCA_045646565.1 Lachnospiraceae bacterium | reverse complement strand
GTTCGGACTATGTGTCATTCTTCGGAGGATTCCTCATTCTACTTCTGGTAATATTGGTGCTTGGCGTGATTTCTTATCTGATCCTTGCGGCTGTTTACGGCTGGTCCTACCAGGTCCTTCTCACTATGGATGAGGACGGCGTAGAACTCCTGCAAATGCAGAAGGAATTTCAGAAGTCCCAGGCCATCGGATGGCTGACTGCGGCGGCAGGTCTGGCAACGGGTAACATTGGACGCACAGGTACAGGCATCCTGACTGCAGCAAGAAACAGTTCCTCCTCTGAATTTCAGCTCGTCCGGAAGGTGAATGCAGTTCGCCGCAGGCACGTTATTTATGTCAATCAGCTGCTGGGACATAACCAGGTCTACGCGGAGGATGCGGATTATGACTTCGTGCGTGAATTTATAGTGGCGCATTGTCCGAATGCGAAGATTTCAGGGTAAGCATGGCAAAGGGAGCAGAATGAGAAGGTGCCGGATGACACGGGGGGTGTTGCCAGGCTGACGATCAGCGAAATAAAGCCAGCAACCGCAAACCAGGCCGGTCCCACGGGAGTCTCATATATTTCCGCAAGATAGAAGGCTATTGCTATGTATATCGGAGTTGCCGCGCCACGATAGCCTTTTGATGACGGGATATTGACAAAAAGCAATCATAGAGTTATGCTGATGATGGAAATAATAAAAAAACGAATCATATGCTCTGCCGAGGATAAAGCATTGAACATAGATCAGAAAGACATAGAGCAGTATCTTTCCGAGGTGAAGGATGCTGTTGAAAAGGACAATTATAGGCTTGACAGGAATGCCAGGCGGCAGGATAACATCAATCTGTTTCTGGATTATGTTATTGATGAGGCGAAAGCCAAGGAAATTAAATTGAGCCTTACTGTAATGGATTTTTCGGAAATCCTACAGAATGAACATAAGGGATATGAGCATGAAAACTTGTACGTATACGGCAAAGATGTGACTCTTTTGGAGAGGAATGGGACAGAAGAAAAAACGGTATCTCTGTATATCAAGTTTAACAAGCTGGAGAACTGTTTCGTAATCGTTATTTCGTTCCATGAACAGAAGCATCCGCTTACATACTATTTCAGATAATTAGGAGGCAAATCGGAGGTGACCATTATGACAGAGAAGGTAAGAAGAGATTTCTGCATAGAGTGCAGAAAAGAGACCGAGTACCTTTTGCAGAAGAAGGACATCGTAAAGAATATAAGGGATAAGGAATATACCTTTGCAATCACTGTGGCTGTTTGTGCAGAGTGTGGAGAGGAAATGAGCATTCCGGGGCTTATCGATAAGAATGTTCAGGAAATTGACGAGCAGTATAGGACTGTAGAGGGGCTTGTATCGATTGTTGACATTGAAAGGCTGATGAAAATATATAAGATTGGAAAGGCTCCGCTGTCTCTGGCGCTTGGGTTCGGAGAGGTGACGATTCCGAGATATCTGGAAGGTCAGGTACCGTCTAAAGAGTATTCGGATATCATTAAAGCGACGCTTTCATCCCCAGCTTATATGAAGCAGAAGCTGATGGAGAACCGTGAAAAATTGACGGATCCGGCATTCAGGAAAGCTTTTGCCGCAGCAGAAAGCATAGAGAGCCTGTTTTCTGTATCGGATAAGATGCTTCGTGTAATCGCATATATCTTTGAAAGGCTGGAAGAGGTGACACCTCTCATGCTTCAGAAGCTGCTTTACTTTATCCAGGGCGTGTATTCCGCATTATATGGAAGACCGATCTTTGAAGAGGACTGCAGGGCATGGATACACGGTCCGGTTTATCCTGAAGTATATGACCTGTTCCGGGATTTCAAATATAATCCGACCGATGATGCGCGGTTTGCGCTTCTGGAAGGAACGGGGGATGCCCTGATGGATGATGAGAAGCGGGTGATCGATCTTGTTGTGAACACATTCGGAATGTATGGCGGTAAGGTATTGGAGAGGATCACGCATAATGAGGATCCTTGGATGGAAGCGAGAAAAGGATATGGCGACAGCATTCCTTCCAGTGAGCTTCTGTCTAAAGAGAGGATCATGAAGTATTATATCCTGATAAACCAGAAATATGGGATAGATACGGAGGATGGCTTGCGGACATATATTCATGATATGCTTGGTAAGCATCATATTCCATAAATTACATATCGTTTTTGATGGGCAGTCAGAGGCGGCGAAATCACAAATCTGTGTTATAATTCTTTTAGATATACAATAGTGTGAGCAGCCCGGCACCCAGCCAGACCAGAAAACGAGGACGCAGACAATGAAGAAAATTCTGATCATATACACCGGCGGCACCATCGGCATGGTCCGCACGCCCGACGGCTATGCGCCCAAAAGCGGCTACTTCCGCACCGCGCTCGATGCCATCCCGGCCCTGCACGCATCGGAAATGCCGGAATGGGAACTCAATGAGAAGGAACCGCTGCTTGATTCTGCAAATATGACCGTCAGCGAGTGGAACGAAATCGCCAAGCTGATCGCCGAATCATATGACATGTATGACGGTTTTGTCGTGCTGCACGGGACCGATACGATGGCGTACACCGCATCGGCGCTCTCGTTCATATTTGAAAATCTTGGAAAGCCGATCGTTCTCACCGGCTCGCAGATCCCGCTCTGCGAGGTGCGGAGCGATGGCCGCGACAACCTGATCACATCTATTCTGATCGCGGCGGACGGGTTAGTGAATGAGGTGTGCCTGTACTTTGGCGGACACTTGCTGCGCGGGAATCGGGCGATGAAATATTCGGCTGCTTGAGAGCTTCCCGATTGGCGTAATTAAGGTCTTTCCAGGAATCCAATTCCCGCTGTTCGAGCAAATCATGACCGAAAAGCTCTGCGTCATCGTCATCGAGACATTTGGCGCCGGCAACATACCTGGCAACGGTAGCGCGCTCCTGCCGATCATACGGCGTGCGTCCGATAACGGTACTGTGCTTGTCGTTTGCTCCCAGTGCCCGCAGGGAACAGTCTACCTCGGCACCTATGAGACCAGCAGCGGTCTTACCCGAGCGGGGGCAGTGAGCGGATACGATATGACGACGGAGGCAGCGGTCGCGAAACTCTATTATCTTTTCAGCTGCGGCTATGATTATGATACGATAAAGAGGGAGATGGAGAGGAATCTCAGGGGAGAGATGAGGGATTAATCGGAAGAGAAATTAGACAAGGGCGGAGGCAACCTCCGGCGCAATGGAGCATTGCTGCGCATTTAGGCGCATGAAAGAGCAGTTGACTTTCCTCCTTGGTTAGCATATACTAATTATGTTTAATGAGCCTAACTTCAAATAGAGGGAGGTAATGATGAAAAGAAAGTATGTAAAGAAATGCCTCGCACTCCTTGCCGCAGGCATGATGACGGTGTCATCGCTCTCCATTGGATCGTTTCCGGTTATTGCGTCGGATGGGGCGGAGGATGAGGCCGTCACC
>JAZRKZ010000265.1:0-11089 GCA_045646565.1 Lachnospiraceae bacterium | reverse complement strand
CTTGTTTATCTATCTGGTCATGGTCGCCCAGTTCCAGAGTCTTCTGTCCCCGTTCATCGTCATGTTCACGATCCCGCTCGCCTTCACCGGCGGCATGATCGGTCTGATCGTGAGCGGTCAGCAGCTCTCGATGCTCTCTCTCATGGGATTCCTGATCCTGATGGGAACCGTCGTCAATAACGGTATCGTGTTCGTCGACTATACAAACCAGCTCCGTATGGGCGGTATGGAACGTCAGGATGCCCTTGTGGCGACAGGAAAGACGCGTATGCGCCCGATTCTTATGACGGCCATGACGACGATCCTCGCGATGTCGAAAATGATCATAGGCGGGGGACTCGGCAGCCAGATGGGACGAGGCATGGCGACGGTCATCGCCGCGGGCCTCATTTACGCGACGTTTATGACATTGTTCATTATTCCGGTCATGTACGATATCTTCTTCAAGCGGCAGCCGCTCAACGTGGATACGGGCGACGACCTTGACGAGGTACCGGACGACGCGGCCGAATTCATCGAGGAGATGAAGAGGCGGCGGGAACTTGAGGAGGAGCTGGATCATCTGGCTTCCGACTTTATGCCTGGCAGGCATAGATCAAAAGGACGGTAAAAGTCCGGCACAAAGGATAGAAAAAGCCCCCATATACAGTCTGACTTCGACGATCGAATGTCAGCCGTATATGGGGGCTTCCTTATGAAAGCAGCTGCTTTCCTTAACTTTGTTTATGCAAGGATCGTCTGGCATGCAGCAGCCAGTGCATCCTTCTCAGCCTGGGCTTCTGCGAGGTCCTTGCCGAGTGTTGTGAAGTATGTCTTGATCTTCGGCTCTGTGCCGGACGGACGAACGACGACGGAAGCACCATCTTCGAGACCATAGATGAGGACGTTGGCCTTCGGGAGACCTGTCTCTTCCGGCTTCGCATAGTCTGTGACCTTGACAACTGCCTTGCCTGCAAATTCCTTCGGCGGCTCGGCGCGGAGGCTGTCCATGATGCCCTTCATCTTGTCCATGCCGGACAGACCCGGGAACTCATAGCTGTCGACCTTGTTGAGGTAACGGCCATACTGAGCGTAGATCTCTTCCAGACGCTGCTTGATGGAGGAACCGATGCTGCGATAGTAAGCAGCCATCTCGCAGATGAGCATGGAGCCGATGACGGCGTCTTTGTCACGTACATACGGGCCTGCAAGGTAGCCGTAGCTCTCTTCGAAACCGAAGATGAAGCGGTCGACTTCGCCTGCTGCCTCGAGCTGTGCGATCTGGTCGCCGATCCACTTGAAGCCGGTCAGAACGTGGCGAAGCTCTACGCCATAGTTCTTTGCGACTGCGTCAGCGAGCGGTGTGGAAACGATGGACATAACGGCTACCGGATCCTTCGGCATTGTGCCCTTCTCGATGCGGCCGGCGCAGATGTAGTCGAGAAGAAGAACGCCCATTTCATTACCGGAGACCAGCTCATAGGAGCCGTCCGGGCACTTCATGGCGATACCGACACGGTCAGCATCCGGGTCAGTTGCGAGCATGAGGTCAGCGCCTTCCTTGATCGCGAGCTCAACGCCATACTTCATTGCCTCGTAGATTTCCGGATTCGGATACGGAGCTGTTGTGAAGTAGCCGTTCGGATACTCCTGTTCCGGAACGATCGTGATGTCTGTGATGCCCATGTCGCCGAGGACCTTGGTGACCGGTACGAGACCTGTGCCGTTCAGCGGAGAGTAGACAAGCTTCAGGCCGGCGGTCTTGCACAGACCCGGGCGTACCTGACGAGCTTCAATTGCCTCATAGAATGCAGCCTTGCAGTCATCTTCGACATACTTGATGATGCCGGCGTTGACGCCTGCCGCGAAGGAGATCTTTGTGATACCTGTCAGGATATCTGTCTTCTGGATCTCATCGTAAACGATTGCCGCAGCATCATCTGTCATCTGGCAGCCATCCGGGCCGTAGGCCTTGAATCCATTGTACTTGGACGGATTGTGGGATGCTGTGATCATGATACCTGCGTTGCACTCATAATAACGTGTTGCGAAGCTCAGTGCCGGAACCGGCATAAGAGCGTCATAAATACGAACGTTGATACCGTTGCCTGCGAGAACGCCGGCAGCTTCCTTCGCGAAGATGTCGCTCTTTAAGCGGCTGTCATAGGCGATTGCAACAGTCTGATTACCACCCTGTGTCTTGACCCAGTTGGCGACACCCTGTGTAGCCTGACGGACGACCCAGATGTTCATTCTGTTACTTCCGGCGCCGAGTGTGCCGCGCAGACCCGCTGTTCCGAATGCAAGAGACACTGCAAAGCGCTCTTTGATTGCTTCGTCGTCATCAGCGATCTTCAGCAGCTCCGGCTTGAGGTCCGGATCTTCGAGGTCAGCGGCGAGCCAGCGTTTGTAATCATCTAAATACATATTACATCCCTCCATTCCGGGACAGTTCCCTGTCCCATATTTCTTTACATTTTCTAATTTGTCTGTGCTCTTTCCAACCATGTAAAAATCGTACAAAGTCTCATTTTGGTTGAATTTATGCATAGTTCAAGGTCACAAACATCCTACTATAAAATATAAAGGTTTTTGTGAAATTTGTCAATTACAGTAGGAAATAACTTTCTGTTTTGGGCATTTTGCGTGAATTTACAGGCAAATGACAATGACGCTTATGCGCGAAAGTGGGGGAAAGAAAACCCTGCCGGATGTCCGGCAGGGCGGGCTCTTCTTCGTAATGACCGTAGTCATCCGATTCCGAGGAGTATTCTTGCAAATGAAAAATAGATGAGCAGCGACACCGCGTCGACGATCGTCGTGATGAACGGCGACGCCATGACAGCCGGGTCGAATCCGAGTTTCTCTGCGATCATCGGCAGCGAGCAGCCGACGAGCTTGGCGCAGATGACGGTGACGAAAAGGGTCACGCAGACGACCAGATCAACGACGAGCGTGATCGACGTGTTGTGGAACAGCGTCCTGTCGACCAGATAGATCTTCACGAAGTTGACTGCCGCAAGAGACGCGCCGCAGAAGAACGCGACGCGGAATTCTTTCCAGAGGACCTTGAGGAGGTCCGTGAATTCGACGTCATTCAGAGAGAGCGCGCGGATGACGGTGACGGACGCCTGGCTGCCGCAGTTGCCGGAGGTATCCATCAGCATCGGGATGAAGCCGGTCAGCGCGACGCAGGCGGCGAGTGCATTTTCAAAATTGTTGATGATGACGCCCGTGAACGTGGCGCTGACCATGAGGAGCATCAGCCACGGGATACGGGATTTCCAGGTCTCAAAGATACCTGTCTGGAAGTAGGACTTGTCGGTCGGGAGGATAGCAGCCATCTTTTCGATATCCTCTGTAGCCTCATCTTCGATGACGTCGACGATATCGTCGACGGTGATGATGCCGACAAGACGGTTCTCCTGGTCCGTGACGGCCAGAGAGATCAGGTCGTATTTGTTGAAGATCTCGGCGACCTCTTCCTGGTCGTCCGTGGTCGTGCATTTGATGACATTGTCATCCATGATGTCCGAGATGCGGGTCTCATACGGATGCATCAGGAGGTCTTTGATCGTGACGACGCCCTCCAGATGACGCTCGTTGTCCGTGACGAACAGGACGTAGATCGTCTCGGAATCCTGCCCGTGCGTGCGGATATAATCGAACGCGTTCAGAACGCGCATCTCCTTTTTGAGGGAGAGGTATTCCGCCGTCATAATGGAACCGGCGGAATCTTCCGGGTATTTGAGGAACTGGTTGATGAGCTTGCGGGTCTCCGGCGTCGCGTTCTTTAAGACGCGGCGGACGACGGTCGCCGGCAGCTCCTCCAGCATGTCGACCGCGCCGTCGACGTAGAGCTCGTCGACGATGGATTTTAACTCAGTATCCGTGATCGAGATAATGATCTGTGCCTGTACCTCGACAGGCAGATTGGCGAAAACGTCCGCCGCGTTGTCTTTGTGCAGCATGCGGAACACGAGCAGTCTCTGATCGTGGTCGAGATCTTCAAGGAACTCAGCAAGGTCGAACTCGTTGATGTCATTGATCTTTTCACGCAGCTGTCTGTACTGTCTTGTTTTGAGAAGCTCATACAGTTCGTCGAGCGAAAATCCGTATGTCTCCTGAAAATCTGCGTTATTCAATATCTTACCTCCGTTTTTTACGCCGTGCTCTGCAAGCTTTGTGTGATCTATGCTCGTCGTTTGCGGCGTTTCGTTTTTTTAGAACGGTTAGAGGCAGAACGTATCCGGTATTACCGATACGGGAAGGTCCAGACCCAAAGGGGTTCCGGAGGCTCACCGATCTCGCCGGAATCATGTCCGCTGCTTCTGCCGTTGTTTTCCATATAAGTCTGGCTCCTTTCTTTAGAATAACGGAACGAATTTCGGTCCAGAATACATTATATTTGCCTGCCTGCCGAAAATCAACCCCCCAAGTGGCGGCGGGCGTGCGGTTATGAAGACCGGGAGACGGCATTTGCCGGATTTCAGATATAAATTAAGGTTGAGATTGTGTCTGCAGATGCTATAATAGGGGTACACGTCAAACGCATTCTGCGGAAAGCATGCCATTCATACATGCTGTTCATCTGCCTGCACAAAATAGGAAGCCAAAAGCTTCAGGTACGAATATTTTAGGAGGATCAGTATGTACTTATTTAATATTAGTGATGATTTTGATCTTGAAAAGATCAGATACAGCGGGCAGTGTTTCCGCGTGAAGAAGGTAAGAGACGGGTGGTACCGGTTCATAACCGGGGATGAAGTCTTATATATAAAGAAAGATGAAGATTACGAGGGGTACTATCAGGTGATCTGCGGGCCTGATAAATTTCAAACAGTCTGGCATCGCTACTTTGACCTCGACCGCGACTACGCCGCGCTGAGAGAGAGCGTCTGTACGGATAACGAGTACATTCTTGACGCGATTTCAGCCGGGAAGGGGATTCGGGTCCTGCGTCAGGATCCGTGGGAGACTCTGATCACGTTCATTCTCTCCCAGAGGAAGAGTATTCCCGCCATCGCCGCCAATGTCGAAAGCCTCGCCGCGCTCGGCGGTCACGTCATAGAGACAGAGTTTGAGCGTGTCTACACATTTCCGACGCCGAAAGAGTTCATGCGCATAGACGCCGCCAGTCTGAAGGCCGCCAATTGCGGCTACCGGCTGCCATACATCTGTGACGCGAGGGATAAGGTGGTCAGCGGCGAGATCGACCTTGAAGAACTGGAGAAGCTCAGTGACGAAGGCCTCTTTGACACGCTCAAGACAATTTACGGCGTGGGAAATAAGATCGCGAACTGCGTCTCCCTCTACGCCTACGGCCGGATCTCCCGCGTTCCGATCGACACCTGGATCCGGAAGGTGATCAATAATTCCTGCGAGGGCAGGAACCCCTTCCCGGGCTTCGGGGACGTTGCCGGCGTGATCCAGCAGTATGTGTTCTACTACGAGCAGAGGTTCAGGAGAACAGAAAAGAAGAAAAATCTCAAGAAAGATCTTGAAATAGAAGGAGCGTCATGCGACTTGACAAATATCTGGCCGATATGAATGCCGGCACAAGAAGCGAACTGAAAAAGGACATACGAAAGGGAATGGTGCGTGTCGGCGACTCAGTTGTGAAGGATCCGGGCAGAAATGTCGATCCGAAGACCGGGGAAGTATACTATCGCGGGCGCCGTGTCCGCTACGAGACGTATGTCTATTATATGCTCCACAAGCCGGCAGGCGTCGTTTCGGCAACGGAAGACCGGAGGATGAAGACCGTGATCGACCTCCTCCCGCAGGACCGCCGCCGCGACCTCTTTCCGGTAGGCAGGCTCGACCGGGACACGGAAGGCCTGCTTCTCATCACGAACGACGGGGAGCTCGCGCACAGACTCCTGTCGCCGAAAAACCATGTGGATAAAAAATACAGCGCCCGGGTGAGGGGCGCTGTGACGGATGCGGATATAGAGGCTTTTGCAGCCGGAATTGAACTGTCGGATTTCACCTGCATGCCGGCAGAGCTGGTCGTGACGCATAGCGGAGACATCTCGGAAGTGTTCGTCACGATCCGTGAAGGCAAGTTCCATCAGATAAGGCGCATGTTCGAGGCTGTCGGCAAGGAGGTCGTCTACCTTAAGCGGCTTTCGATGGGCTCGCTTGTGCTCGATGAAGAACTTCCTCCCGGCGCGTCTCGAAGACTGACGGAAGATGAGCTGTGTATGCTCTTTTCCCTTGCGGGGCTGCCCCCGGCAGAAGGGAGAAATCCCGGGTGAGGTCAGTCAGGCAGTCTGCAATCTCGTCCGCTGAAGCGCCTGCGTATTCCGGAAAGAACGGCCGGACGACGCCCCAGTAGACTCTGTTCGGCGAGATCGCGTTGTAGGGCCGGTCCGTCATATTGATGACGTAGCTGCATCCCCAGTTCTGGTGGTAGGTCGAGTAATCCGATTCATATACGGCGACGTGACCGTAATCGCCGCCGATGTAGATGAGTATATCGCCCGGCAGCGGGTCGGCGCCTTCGATTCGCTGCCAGCCTTCCGGCAGGAAGTTGGACCGGTAGTCCTTCGCGTTCCCGTGCTGGGCGCCGACGCCGAGATAATCATAGTAGGCTTTCAGGAGATCGACGCACTGGGCCCCGTAGGCCCCGTCGAAGTCGATACTGACGCCGACAACGTTCCGAAGCCAGGAGAGGGCTTCCTGCTGTGTGATTTTAAGCACGCCGGGCGGCGTGAGTCTTGTGCGGGCGTCTGCTTCGGCGGCCCGGACAGGTATAGAGAATATTCCGTAGAAGAGCCCTCCGAGGATGATTGCCGCGGCAAGGGCTTTTGTTATTCGAAGATGTATGTTCATGACGATTCACCGGTATGCGAGATGGCGGACGACCCATTCATTGTAGCACATAAATGGCGGCAGGTCATCTAAACGGCAGATATGAATCGAAAATATGCAATTATCCACGCTGTAACGCGGTAAATCATGAAAACACATTGTTGACAGATATTGTCTTTGGTGCTAGTATGGTGAAGTTATCAGAGGTAGAGGTTGCGTGATTCATGAGTAGACTTGCAGATGCGTGAGGCGCAAAGGAAGCGGCCGAAAGGGGATCATGCCGAAAGGTTCGTCACCTCGGGGCGGATACTTGGGCGTACAGATAAGATCTGTACGACTGTCATCAGCATGATGGGGCGCTATCCGAAAGATAAGAGTATCTTAAGGTGCCGTTCTCTGTCTGAACGGCTCTTTTTATGCTCTTGCTGCCCGGGTTACGCCGGCGGTCCAAAGGACCGGAACAGGGTAAACTGCAGTAAAAAGGAGTAGAATATGGCAATTTTCAAAGGTGCAGGTGTGGCTATCGCAACGCCGTTCAATGCGGACGGCTCTGTCAATTATGAAGAATTCGGAAGACTGATCGAGTTCCAGATCGCGAACAGAACAGACGCGATCATCGTATGCGGTACAACAGGAGAGTCGGCGACGCTCTCCGAGGAAGAACATGTCGATGTGATCAAATACTGTGTCGACAAGGTAGCAAAGAGACTGCCGGTCATTGCGGGCACCGGTTCGAACAGCACAGAAACAGCGATCATGCTCTCCAGGGAAGCGGAAGCTGCCGGCGCTGACGCGGTCCTCGTCGTCACCCCGTACTATAACAAAGCAACGCAGAAGGGTCTCATTGCCCATTTCACACAGATTGCAAATGCAATCTCCATCCCGGTCATCCTCTACAATGTTCCGAGCCGTACCGGCTGCAACATTCTTCCGGCGACCGCAGTCGCGCTGTGCAGGGATGTGGAGAATATCGTCGCCATTAAGGACGCGACCGGCAATATCGCCCAGACGATCGAGATGATGGCCATGGCGGACGGCTGCATCGACCTGTACTCCGGCAATGACGATCAGGTCCTTCCGATCCTTGCGTGCGGCGGTCTCGGCGTCATTTCCGTGCTTTCCAACATCGCTCCGCGCAAGACACATGATCTGTGCCAGAAGTTCTTCGACGGAGATATCGAAGGCGCAAGGGAAATCCAGTACAAGGCGCTGAAGCTCATCAACGCCCTGTTCTCGGAAGTCAACCCGATCCCGGTCAAGACTGCCCTGAAATTCATCGGCATCGAAGCCGGTCCGATGCGTATGCCGCTCACGGACATGGAGCCGGCGCATGCGGAAGTTCTGAAAAAGGAGATGGAGGCCTTTGGCCTGATCAAATAAAAGTTATACAAAGGAGGAGGGAAGGAGATTATGACCACGTCTCAGGTATTAATTATCCTTACAATCATTGTGTATCTTGGTGCGATGCTGTTCATCGGCGCGTACTTCAACAGGCGGGGAAGCGGAAGCAGCTCCGCGGACTTCTACATCGGAGGCCGTTCTCTCGGACCGGTCGTCACGGCCATGAGCGCCGAGGCGTCGGATATGAGCAGTTATCTGCTGATGGGCCTGCCGGGACTTGCGTACTTTGCAGGTATCGCCGAGGTCGGCTGGACCGCTATCGGTCTTGCGATCGGTACATACCTTAACTTCCTGCTGGTCGCAAGGAAGCTCCGTCGCTACTCGGACGAGGTCGGCGCGTTCACGATCCCGGACTTCTTCTCCAGAAGATACAATGATAAGCGTCATATTCTTTCACTGATCGCGGCCCTCATTATTCTGGTATTCTTTATCCCGTATACAGCTTCCGGCTTCAAGGCGGTCGGTACGCTGTTCAACAGCTTATTCGGTATTGACTATCACGCCGCTATGATCTTCGGCGCGGTCATTATCATCACCTACACGGTCCTCGGCGGTTTCCTCGCGGTGTCCACAACGGACCTTGTACAGAGTATTTTCATGACGATCGCTCTGGTCATCATCGTCATCTTCGGCATCAGGCAGGCCGGCGGTATGAGCCAGGTCGCTGCCAACGCGGCTGCGCTTCCGGGCTATACAAGTCTTTTCAAGGGATATGACGCGGGAACGGGTCAGGCCGGCACATACAGTTTCCTGAGCATCGTATCCACACTTGCATGGGGTCTCGGCTACTTCGGTATGCCGCACATTCTGCTCCGCTTTATGGCGATCAGAAAAGAGTCTGAACTGCCTATGTCCCGCAGGATTGCCTGCATCTGGGTCGTTCTCTCCATGGGCGTTGCGATCTTTATCGGCGTGATCGGCTACAGCGTATCGGTCGCGGGCAAGATCCCGATGCTGACGACCAGCTCCGATTCTGAGACCGTCATCATCCAGATGGCCAACCTTATGAGCACGCATGGCGTTCTGTTCGCTTTCGTCGCCGGCGTTATCCTTGCGGGTATTCTTGCCGCGACGATGTCGACAGCCGACTCCCAGCTTCTTGCTGCAGCCTCCAGCGTTTCTCAGGACCTGCTGCATGACTTCATGGGAATCAAGCTGAGCCGCAAGACATCCATGCGCGTTGCCAGGGGCACTGTCGCGGGCGTTGCTCTCGTTGCTCTTATTCTTGCATGGAATCCGAACAGTTCGGTGTTCCGCGTAGTTTCATTTGCATGGGCAGGCTTCGGCGCCACATTCGGTCCGCAGATGCTGATCGCGCTGTTCTGGAAGCGCTCCACGAAAGAGGGCGCTCTTGCAGGCATGGTAGCCGGCGGCGTTATGATCTTTGTGTGGAAGTTCCTCATTGCTCCGCTCGGCGGCGCGTTCGCAATTTATGAGCTTCTGCCGGCGTTCCTCATTGCCCTGGCGGCCAACGTCATCGTCAGCAACCTTACTCCGGAACCGGAGAAGACTGTCCAGATGACATTTGAACGTGTTTCTAAGGGAAGATAACGAATTGTAGTGTTGCTTCGCGGGGCGCTCCTTTGGGCGCCTCGTGGGAGCAACTTTTTCATAAGTAAAGGAGTGTAGGATGGCACAGCTGAATGAGACCCCGTCGGGGGAGCGGATCCATATAGCATTTTTCGGTAAGCGCAACGCGGGCAAGTCCAGTCTGATGAACGCGTTCACCGGCCAGCAGATCGCAATCGTTTCGGACTTCAAGGGGACGACCACGGACCCCGTGCAGAAGGCTATGGAATTACTGCCGTTGGGGCCGGTCCTTGTGATCGACACGCCGGGTCTCGACGATATCGGGGAGCTTGGACAAAAGCGGATCGAGGCGGCGGAGCGGATCCTGCGCAAAACGGATATTGCGCTGCTCATCGCAGATAATACCGGCACCGATGAGGAGCTCAG
The DNA here is from genome assembly GCA_045646565.1 of Lachnospiraceae bacterium. Lineage (GTDB taxonomy): Bacteria > Bacillota > Clostridia > Lachnospirales > Lachnospiraceae > Chordicoccus. Next base: position 937 of record JAZRKZ010000265.1, on the reverse strand, counting down.
GGAGCTTCGGAGCCTCGCGCAGGTTCGGGGCATCCCGTCGATCATTGTCCATAATAAGAGCGACCTTCTTGAGACGGTGCCGGAGGAGACGAAAGACGAGATCTGGGTCAGCGCTCTGACTGGTGCAAATATCATCCGCCTCAGAGAAAAGACCGCCTCCCTCATTCAGGGCGCGGAGGATGGGAAGAAGCTCATCCGGGACCTTCTTGCGCCGGGCGACGTCGTCGTGCTTGTCGTGCCCATCGACAAGGCTGCGCCGAAAGGCAGGCTGATCCTGCCGCAGCAGCAGACGATCCGGGATATCCTTGAGGGCGGCGCATCCGCCATGGTCTGTCGGGAGACGGAACTTGAGGAGACGCTCAGCCGACTGGCTTCGCCTCCCAGAATGGTCGTGACGGACAGCCAGGTCTTCGGCACAGTGAGCCGCATCGTGCCGGGAAGTGTGCCGCTGACATCGTTCTCCATACTCATGGCGAGATATAAGGGCGATCTCGGTACGGTCGCCCGCGGAGCCGCTGTCATCGATGACGTGAAGGACGGCGACAGGATCCTCATCTCGGAGGGCTGCACTCACCACAGGCAGTGCGGAGATATCGGCACGGAGAAGCTGCCGAACTGGATCAGGAAGCGTACAGGCGCGGAGCCGGTCTTTGAGTTCACATCCGGGACGGAGTTCCCGAAGGACGTGACTCCTTACCGGATGGTCATTCACTGCGGCGGCTGTACTCTGCGCGAGAAAGAGATGAAATGGCGCATCGGCACCTGCATTTCGCAGGGAGTGCCGATCACGAATTATGGTATTTTGATTGCCCACCTGAACGGCATACTTGCGAGAGCGACGGAAATGATTCCGGAAATATGAAAATTTAAGAATTTGTACATATATTTATCAAACATTCGGAGTACAATAGCTCTATCTGAAGAATAGGATGGATGG
>JAZRKZ010000264.1:0-3395 GCA_045646565.1 Lachnospiraceae bacterium | reverse complement strand
CCCGAATTCCGGGTAGTCGTCCGTGCGGTCATTTGCATCATAATTACCATAATCAACACACTCGTGTCCCATTTCTTTCAGATAATCCATCAGTGTCAGTTTCAATTCCACACCCGCATGATCACAGCCGAATCCGATCTTCACAGCTTTCTCTCCTCCATCTTATAACTCATTGACAGCGCACCTTAGATAGACAAAAGGCCATCGGAAGAACCGATGGCCGAATGGACGATGCAGGGCTCGAACCTGTAACCCCTCACACGTGAAGCGAGTGCTCTCCCATTGAGCTAATCGTCCAAAAGAGATTATAGCACAGGTCCGGCCGCAAATGCAACCTTTTTATTATTCCAGGTTGCGGGTATCGATCACCCGCTGTATCCTGCGGTCAAATGCTTCAAAACTCATGACATGACCCTTCACATAGACCGATAAATAACCGACGCCTGCGAGCGCGAGACCGCTCAGGACATCACCGACAGAATGCTGCTTGAGGAACATCGTCGACAGAATGATGAGCACGCACCAGATGAACATCGGAATGCGGACTCTTCGGATCAGTCTCCGGTCCTTTGTCGTAAACAAAGTGATCATCAGCGCTGTCGTGTTGTAAACATGGATACTCGGCCACACATTGGTCGATGTATCAATGCTCCAGAGCCACCGTACCATATCGACGAACATATTGTCCCGGGCAATATGCCACGGTCTCAGCGTCAGGGACGTCGGATAGATCGTCGACACAACGAGGAAGATCGTCATACCGAACATCAGCATGGTGACGAGTTTGTCATACGCCTCTCTGTCATAGAAAAAGAGAACTATGACCCACGCCGCCTGGAGCAGGAACCAGGACAGATACGGAATAATGAACACTTCCACGAAAGGTATGAGCCTGTCGAAATAGGACGCCAGATCATGGTATCTCGCTCTCGGAATCGTCTCAAGGAGCTTGAACCACAGCAAATATCCGATCAGATACAACACGAACGGGATAATATGTTCCAACTTCCAGCCAATACAAAAATCGGCAAAGCGTTGTTTTTGATCCTTGATAACTCTTCTACCTTTCTGCATGATGTACGACTATTCTCCTAAGTCTGTCCGAAAACTATCAAACGTCGCTCCGAAACGTATTCTATTCCCGTTCCCTGCGAAATTCAATATTAGTTTTTGTATTTTAGCCGGTACATGCAGTTTTCTTCGTTTTTGTCTTATGAAATGCAAATCCTGACCGCTCCGGATCAATACTTCACCCTGAAGTCGACAGATTTCGGATCGGCGGGAACGAGACTGCTCTCTATATGATCGATCTGAATATATCTCTGGTTCTTCAGCTGATTCATCATCTCGTTGATCTGGTCCTGCGTCCCCTGCGCTTCCATCTCAACGCGGCCGTCGTACAGATTTTTTACCCAGCCCGTCACGCCAACGTGCTGAGCGATATATGTAGAATGATACCTAAAGCCGACGCCCTGCACTCTGCCGTCGACATACATATGCACTCTCACAACGTCCATAGGCAGTGTTCCTTTCGCCGCGGCTATGATAGCCGCTTTCTTCGCCGCGTCCATCTCAGGCGGCGTGAAATGTTCAAATATGAACACATCGTAGCAGTCCCTCAGAGACTCGAGTTCCTCGGCGCTCTTCACCGTCCATCCGACCATCGACGCGTTACAGATATATCTCAGAAATTCAAACGCCTTCGTATGGATATCACGTTTATTGTAGGCGATAAAGTCCGGCTTGGTGAGGAAGTTAAAGAGGCACCAGGAAAGAATAAAGCTGAAAAAGCCTTCATCGACGTACTTCTCCGTGAGCTGGCCCCTCACGACCTGCGGATGATTCTTGCAGAACCACCTGACGACCTTCGGGTGGAAGGATTCGATACAGTACACGCCCTCATACGCATCGAGACAGAAAACGACCTCCCTGCACAGCTGATCAATGTCCGAATCCCTCTCGGCCTTGATCTCGACAATGAGCGGAACGCTTCCGTTTATGTTCTGGAGGACTTCCCAGAAGATTGGAATGGGCTCCTGCGTGCCAAGGAGTCTGAGCTTCAGGAGCTCACCAAGGTTTTTATCCTCCACGCGGCCGGTCGCTCCGGTAAGCCTTTTGAGGTCAGGATCATGGAAACATACCATCTGACAGTCGTTCGTCATACGGACATCCAGCTCGATGCCATAGCCTGCCGAAACAGCCTTGTCATAGGCCGTCATCGAGTTCTCCGGAACGCCCGTGTCATTGTCATAGAGCCCGCGGTGGGCTATGTACTGCGCCTTAAAGACCTGCATGCGGTCCCTTCTCCTATTATAAGGCCATGCGGCGTACACGAGGAACGCCAGTAAAATAATAATGACCGCAATAACGATCTGACCAATTAACATATTCTCACCCCATCTGTCCGAGATCCGGATGGCAGAAACCACAACCTGCGCACGGCAGCCCCGTGCTCCTGCCACTATTTTACACTATTCCGGAAAATCTGTAACGACCGGAAGGTGACTTTTAAGGACTTTTAAAAATTTTAAAATAATACTTGCGTTACGGCAAATGGTCTGCTATAATTCATTTTGTTGCACCGCAAGGGGCACAAATGGAAAGTTAGCTCAGCTGGGAGAGCATTCGCTTGACGTGTGAAAGGTCGTAGGTTCGAGCCCTATACTTTCCAGATAGGCATCGCCGAAAGGCGGTGCCTTTTTCATTTCCAAATATCATTCAAGTCTCGCTCGCAGCACCACACTATGCCACAGGGGCTGTCGCATTAAGGTGTATCGCCGCATTATTTAGCCGGCGTTATTTGCAAAGGTCGGCTGTATATTACGGCGGCACTGCCTGATGCGACAGCCCCTGTGGCATGTTATCGCTTCGTGTATCTGCTTTTATTTCTTCCGTTAAAGCGCGGAACGTCTTCCTTACGAGCTCACCTCCGCGCCGGTATAGAGCTGGTAGTACTTGCCCTTCTGGGCAATCAGGTCGTCGTGCGTGCCGCGCTCGATGATGCGGCCCTGCTCGAGGACCATGATGCAGTCCGAATTGCGGACGGTCGACAGGCGGTGTGCGATGACAAAAGAGGTGCGGCCGGAGATCAGCTTGTCCATGCCTTCCTGAACGATACGCTCTGTACGGGAGTCGATCGAGCTCGTCGCCTCGTCCAGAATAAGGACAGGCGGATCGGCGATGGCCGCGCGGGCGATCGCGAGCAGCTGCCGCTGGCCCTGGGACAGGTTCGTCCCGTCGCCGTGGAGCATCGTGTCATACCCTTGCGGGAGTCTTTTGATGAAGCCGTGTGCATTTGCCAGCTTGGCCGCCGCGTAGCCCTCCTCATCCGTTGCATCCAGCTTGCCGTAACGGATGTTCTCCTTGACCGTCGCCGTAAAGAGGTGGGTATCCTG
>JAZRKZ010000263.1:0-4484 GCA_045646565.1 Lachnospiraceae bacterium | reverse complement strand
CCCGGCCGGCACCAAGTGGAAGTTCGCGGCGGCTTCAGAAGGAGACGTCAAATATGTTGCCTGCAACGCGGACGAAGGCGACCCGGGCGCGTTCATGGATCGTTCCGTCCTCGAAGGCGACCCTCATTCCGTCCTCGAAGCCATGGCCATCGCAGGATACGCGACAGGAGCCAACCAGGGTTTCATTTATGTCAGAGCGGAATATCCTACCGCGGTAAAGCGACTGAATATCGCCATTGACCAGGCCAGGGAATACGGCTTACTGGGCAAGGACATTTTCGGTACAGGTTTCGATTTTGATATCGAACTGCGTCTCGGCGCCGGCGCGTTTGTCTGCGGCGAAGAGACCGCTCTCATGCGTTCCATCGAAGGCCACAGAGGCGAACCTCGTCCACGTCCTCCGTTCCCGGCAGTCAAGGGAATCTTTGACAAACCATCCATGCTGAACAACGTGGAAACTTATGCGAATATCTGCCCGATCATCCTCAATGGAGCGGAATGGTTCGCGAACATGGGAACCGAAGAGTCCAAAGGAACCAAAGTATTCGCGGTGGGCGGCAAGATCAACAACACCGGTCTGGTGGAAATCGAAATGGGCACACCGCTGCGCGAAGTTATCTACGATATCGGCGGCGGCGTTCCGGAAGGCAAGAAGTTCAAGGCTGCCCAGACAGGCGGTCCGTCCGGCGGATGTATTCCGGCTTCCCTGATCGATACGCCGATGACTTATGACGACCTCAACGCCATCGGTTCGATGATGGGATCCGGCGGTCTGATCGTTATGGACGAAGACAACTGTATGGTCGACATCGCGAAATTCTACCTCGGCTTCATCGTGGATGAATCCTGCGGAAAATGTCCTCCATGTCGTATCGGAACCAAGAGAATGCTGGAACTCCTCGAGAAGATTACGGACGGCAGAGGAGAAGAAGGTGACGTGGAAAGACTCGAAAAGCTGGCGAAGAACATCAAGGCTTCCGCACTCTGCGGACTGGGCCAGACTGCTCCGAACCCGGTATTGAGCACCATCCGCCACTTCAGAGACGAATATGACGCTCATGTAAGAGACAAGAAGTGTCCTGCAGCTGTCTGTAAGAATCTCGTCAGAGTCGTGATCGACAAGGATAAGTGCAGAAGCTGCGGACTCTGCGCAAAGAACTGTCCGGTATCCTGTATCCGGGGCGAAAGAAAAGTTCCTTATGAAATCGACCACACCAAGTGCATCAAGTGCGGCGCATGTATCGAAAGATGTCCGTTCAATGCAATCAGCAGAGAGTCGTAGGAGGTCAGCAATTTATGAGTATGATAAACATTACAATAGATGGCAAAGCAGTACAGGTCGAGGAAGGCTCGACAGTCCTCGAAGCTGCCAGAGCGGCTGGCATCAACATTCCTACGCTTTGCTACCTGAAAGACGTAAACGAAATCGGCGCATGCCGTATGTGCGTTGTCGAGATCAAGGGAGCGCGCGCGTTGCAGGCGGCCTGCGTTTATCCGGTAGCGGAAGGCAATGAAATCTATACAGCTTCCCCTGCTGTCAGAGAAGCCAGGAAATCCACCCTGGAGCTCCTGCTCTCCAATCATAAGAAAGAATGTCTCACCTGTATCCGGAACAGAAACTGCGAATTGCAGACTTTGTCGGAAGAATTAAATATCAAGGACATCGAATTTGAAGGCGAGATGTGCGACCTTCCGATCGACGATTCCTCCCATTCCGTCGTCAGGGATCCTCAGAAGTGCGTAGCCTGCAGACGTTGCGTAGGCGCCTGTGAAAACCTGCAGAAGGTTCACGTCATCGACGCGATGAACCGTGGTTTCGAAACGGTAATCGGACCGGCCTTCGGCAAGAATCTGGCAGATGTGGCATGCGTCAACTGCGGTCAATGTATCGTGGCATGTCCTGTGGGAGCACTCTATGAAAAGAGCGCCGTGGATCAGGTATGGGATGCCATCAAAGATCCGGACAAGGTGGTCCTCGTTCAGACCGCTCCGGCAGTCAGAGCTGCTATCGGCGAAGAATTCGGCATGCCGATCGGTACCGCCGCGACCGCCCAGATGGTCGGCGCTATGCTCCGCATGGGATTCGACAAGGTATTCGATACCGATACCTCCGCGGACCTTACGATCCTCGAAGAAGGAACGGAACTGCTGCACAGACTGCAGGACGGCGGAACTCTGCCGCTGATTACTTCCTGCAGCCCTGGCTGGATCAAATTCGCGGAACACTATTATCCGGATCTGCTGGATAATCTGTCCACCTGCAAATCGCCTCATCAGATGTTCGGCGCGGTGCTCAAAACTTACTATGCTCAGGAAGCAGGCATCGATCCGGCGAAGATCGTCACTGTTTCGGTTATGCCATGTACAGCCAAGAAGTTTGAGTGCGACAGACCGGAAATGGTTGACAGTGGTTACAAAGACGTCGACTACGTTCTCACGACGAGAGAACTGGCCCGCATGATTAAAGAATGCGGTATTAATTTCTTGGAATGTGACGGCGAATTTGAACAGCCGTTCGGACCGGCTTCCGGCGCGGCTGTCATCTTCGGAGCGACTGGCGGCGTTATGGAAGCGGCACTCAGAACCGTGGCCGATATCCTCACCGGTCAGGATCTGCAGGAAATTGATTATCACGACGTCAGAGGCGTCGAGGGCGTAAAAGAAGCAGCTGTGGAAGTCAACGGCACGACTGTGAAAGTCGCGGTAGCCCACGGTCTCGGCAATGCCCGCAAGGTTCTCGACAAGATCCGCGCAGGCGAAGCGGACTGGCACTTCGTGGAAATCATGGCATGTCCGGGCGGATGCGTCAACGGCGGCGGACAGCCGATCCAGCCGGCAAGCGTGAAGAACTGGATCGATATCAGAGCGGAAAGAGCGAAGGCAGTTTACAGCGAAGACCTCAGACTGCCGATCAGAAAGTCGCATCAGAACGATTCCGTCATGAAGGGCATCTACGAAGGCTTCATCGGTGAACCGGGCAATGAACTGGCGCACAAACTGCTCCATACGCATTACACGGCGAGAGAACGATTCTAAAAGGATTACCCCCTAAGGGGTTTTGGTTTCTATAATTATGCGGACTTTTGTGGTAATATTTACGGAAATGATGGTAATATACCTTCAAAAGATCCGTGAAAATGTGAACATCTTCGGGAACTGCGCGAAGGCTACGGAAGCAGTTCCCGGCACATATAAGCGGGCAGCCGAAAAGCTGCCCGTTTGTATGTCTGGAACGAGATTCTCTTTGCTTGCCTTCATCAAAAGCAGGAATTTGGCAAAAAAGAACGCGCAGGGAGGATCAGGAAAGGAACCCCATGACAAGATTCATCAGCGAACTGGCAGGAACACTGGTACCCTATGTGCCAGGGGAACAGCCGAAGGATAAAAAGTACGTAAAACTGAACACCAACGAAAACCCGTACCCGCCGTCGCCGGCTGTACTCCGCGCTATTCAGAACGAGATGGAAAACCTCCGTCTGTATCCGGATCCGGACGCGGACGTGGCCAGGGAAGCCGCTGCAGCTTACTTTAATGAAACCCTTTCTTTAAGTGGTGACACGTCGCTGGACCGGGGCAACTTTTTCATCGGCAACGGTTCGGACGAAATACTGGCGTTCATTTATCCCACTTTTTTCAAAGGAAAGAAGCTGGCTTTCCCGGATATCACCTATTCGTTCTACCCGGTCTACGCTGCGCTGTTTGAAGTGGAATGCGCGATTCAGCCGCTGAAAGACGACTTTTCGATCGACCTGAACATGATGACGTCGCTTCCGGAAGACGTCGCGGGACTGATGCTGTGCAACCCAAACGCCCCGACGGGAAGAGCCCTGGGGCTGGAGGAAATCCGGCATATCCTGGAAATCAACCGGGACCGGCTTATCGTTGTGGATGAAGCGTATGTGGACTTCGGCGCGGAAACCGCAGCGGGCCTGGTCAACAAATACGACAACCTCCTTGTCACCCAGACTCTCTCAAAATCCCGCCAGCTGGCGGGGATCCGTTCCGGCCTGGCCATCGGCTGCCACGATCTGATCCAGGCGCTGGATACCGTGAAGAATTCCTTCAATTCCTATACCGCTGACCGGCTGGCCATAGCCGCGACCGTCGCGGCCTTTAAAGACCGGGCGTATTTCGACGACACGAGAAACGCCATCATCCGGACCCGGGAACAGGTGACGGAGGAACTGCGCGGAATGGAGTTCGATGTCATTGAATCCAGCGCGAATTTTATTTTCGTCAGGCCGCCGGCGCTGATCGACGCAGGCGTTCTCTTCACAGAACTTAGGAACCGGGGCGTACTGGTAAGATATTTCAACAAGCCGCGGATCAGCGACCGTCTCCGTGTCACCATCGGCACGCCGGAGCAGATGGAGATCTTCGTGTCAACGGTCCGGCAAATACTGGCGGAGCACCGCTAGCGAAACCATGTTCGACATCGAAAAAAATATCAAACTTCTTCCGGAACGGCCCGGAGTCTATCTTCA
>JAZRKZ010000262.1:0-2967 GCA_045646565.1 Lachnospiraceae bacterium | reverse complement strand
CCGCACGGGCACGGATCGTTGCGGCCGATCTTCTTCGGCTTCACGATCGTTCCCGACTTCTTCTGCTCCATATAGAGATCATGCTGTTTCTCCTTGGAAAAAATAGCATCCCATTCCGGAAGACCGTAGAGCCAGTCAGCTTTCGCCTCGACCATGTTCTTGTAAAGACGTTCTTTGTCAAATCCAAGATTGACGACTGTATCCTCATCCATGGTCTCGATCGGATTACGCTCGATCAGAGAATCATTGATGCCGTCAAGGAATCCCACCATCACATCGACTGCAACGTTGTACTTTTCAGCGAATTCCTTAACTGTTCCTTTGACCACAACATCCGGCTCTGTGAGCAGGAGTGCGTAAATTCCCTTTTCGATCTGGAAATAGTCATCCCAGAAACGTTTTAATGTGCCCTTATCCGCATTCTGATTATAGGCTTTCTTTCTCCACTGGCCGAGGAGTGTTTTGGAATCGACCTTCAGTTCCTCATTCAGTGCTTCGTTTGTATTTTCTGACATACATCAATCTCCCATTATTATTTTTCAGCCCTTCAAAGCTGTATATTCATGCATCATAGCACAGGTTCATCGATTTGACAAGTTGCCGTCCTATCGGCTTCATACGGTTTATTTGAACACGGACGGGTTCCAGTTCGGAATCTTCGATGTCCAGCTGCTGCCGAGGTACTTCTTCATATAAGAAGAAACATGCGAACTGTAACTCTTCGTATCCATGTACTTAAACACATCCGCCGACTTTTTCGGCTTCGTGTAGGTATCCCTGCCGTCCGCATGGTAGAGACCCAGCCACCATCCGCCGGCAGTCTCACCCGACTTGTCCATTTCCCGATGATAGCCGTACATATCGATATTGCTGTCGAACTCTGTCAGATAGTAGGAGTAGGCGAGCGCGCACGCCTGCTCCTCCTCCTGATTCACCGAACCATACTTCGAGGACAGCCCCGACTCAGACATGATGACATGCATACCGCTTCCATAGGTCTTTTTCAGATACGATGCGAAGTACCGCATATTGAGCGGCGTGATCTGCTTGGATGTGCCGCTGTCTGTCACCGCGCTGTTCCTCACCCAGACCTTGCAGTCCTGTTCCGGCGAAGGATACGGATGCATAGCCATATCCCAGTGGATCGCGCCCTGCCGCTGCAGGTCTTTATTGAAATCCTGCGTGAGGCTGAGGCCCGGATAGGTCTTATAAGAAGACGTCCACTGCTCGGTGTTTTCAAATCCCCAGTTATGATCGAGGGAGATATACGTGCGCGCGTTCCTCCACCGGCTCTTGATCGACGCGTTGAACATGCGGAAAGCGTCCGCGAAGGCTTCGTGATACTGATCGTAGCTGATATTTCCGCTGTAATTGTAGACATTGTACTGGTCCGTCTCATTGCCGAAGATCCAGTTCGCAACAAGACAGCCGTCTTTTGTCCACTCATCCGCAAGGCACGCGAACAGCGCTTCCAGTTTTTTCCTGTTGCTGTTCTCAGTATTCAGGGCAAAGATGACTCCGTTTCCGGATTTCGCGCCGCTCACTGCAGAGGGAAGAATATAATCGGTGTACGAGCGATTGCTCAGGTAGAAAATACCCGTGACAACGATCCCCGCGCTGTTGTAATTCTTGATCAGATTCTTGTAGCCGGTCACCGATGTGCTGAAGTTGTACGTCTTCCCCTCATAGTTATAGGAATATGAACTGCCGGACAGGAATGCTTCCAGCGGGAAGTCGAGTACAACGTGACTGCAGTTCAGGGCTTTCGCCTGATTGATGTCGACCGTTCTGAGGGTCGTCTTGAGACCTTTTTTGGTCTTCCGCGCCGGCGTCGGGAACGCCGTGAGTCTGGTGGACGCGATCTGCGGATTCGTGATATAGTAGCCGTTGCTCGTGATCCTGTAGGCGCCGTTATACTTTACAGCCACATAGAACTTCTTCTGGAGCAGACTGCTCGCGCTGTTCTTGTTGAGACTTGCGGTGAACGTCATACTCGTTCCCAGAGTGCCGGACTTGATCGGCGACGCACCGGAGAGCGTATCGCTGTACGGAGCCACGGCGAAAAGGTATGCCTTTCCGTCGTCGGAGGGCGGTTTTATTCCGCTCGAGGTGACAGTCACCGTACTGTTATCCGAAGTGCTGATCTTGCACGAGCCGATTGTCTGCCCCGCAAGATACCATTTCTGATGGCTCTTGCCTGAGTTCGCGGCAAGAACGATATTTGCCCTGTTCTTATCTGTCGCGGAGGCAATCGCCAGACAGTAGCCGCTTCCCGTGGCTGACTCGATTGTCGCTGTGCCGTCGCTGTTCCAGATAATGTGCCAGATCTGGCCGGCCGCGCCGGTGTAGGGCATCTGCCTGATATTGGCGCCGGCAGCCGCTTTTCCCCCGTTTACATCGAGCACCTTGCCGTTATTTGTCTGGATCTTATAATAGTAGTTACTCTTATTCTTGTAGGTGACAGGAACAAATGTAAAGACGCCGGCCTTTGATCCCGTCCAGTCAAAAAGCTGTATATTTGTCTTGTCGGCTGTATTGTTGCCGTACAGATTCACGACTCGGTCGGTATTGTATGCAGACCGGATCGTGACGCTCATACTCTGCGCTGCCGGCTGCCCGGCTGCGTTCGGGACCGATGTGGCGAACTTCTGTGTCGCCGCGCCGCTGTACCTGGCGATGCGCAGTCTGGTCTTACTGTCCGTCCCGCTCGCGTCAAGGACCATCTCACTGTGCAGACGGGAATAGAACGTGAAGGTCCCGTCACTGTTCTTGACCGGCTTCCAGAGCTGATACTGCCAGCTCTTTTTAGTGTACTGGTTGACATATGTCCCCGCAGTCTTGGCCTGCCCGGATGTTCCGAGCACAAGACCGCTGTTCTTGTTCACAAGCAGATAGTAGCCGCCCCAGATGCGCTGCAGCTTGAAGATCTGGGCTGCCACGCCCTTCGAAGAACCGAGATAGATCTGC
>JAZRKZ010000261.1:0-4321 GCA_045646565.1 Lachnospiraceae bacterium | reverse complement strand
GGAGCGGACCTGTATCGCTATATGTATGAGCAGGTTGGTGAGGACAGGCAGCGTATATTTGAAAAATATGACGGAGTCGTCGCGGCCGCACGCGACGGAACGCATCCGTTGGCGGCAATTTACAGCGTGAAGGCGGCGGACATTTTGGAAGACCAGCTTAAAAGGCGTAAGTGCAGGGTAATGGACGCGCTTCGACGACTGCGGATATTGTTTGTGGATTTCTCCGGGAGTGAGCTGGAAGAGATGCTTGGCAATATCAATACGGAAGAGGAATATATCAGACTGGTGAAGAACGGAGATATCCGGACTGCTCCGGTCAGCGACTGAATGATTGAAAAGGGAACACAAATGACCAGATACAGCAGTATTTTTTCTGCAGCATTATATAAAAGACTGGGGGAGTATGCCCTTTTCCGGGATATTGCCCCGTCGGACCTGGAGGCGATTTTTGTCTGTGCCGGTGCCAGGGTCGAGAAGTACGCAAAGAACACGTTCGTGATTCTTGATAAGGATGCTGTCTGCTATGCATGCATAATCCTTGAAGGAAGAGTAGCCATTATCAAGGAGGACGAACAGGGTCATCAGAGTTTTATCACCTGTTTGCGGGAAGGCGAGGTTTTTGGCGAAACATTTTCTCTGTCCCGGGATAATACATCTACGGTAAGCTATAAAACGATGGCAAAGTCTGTGCTCATATTCCTTCCGGCGTCTAAGATCCTGAATGTCTGCCAGAACAACTGTCCCTTCCACAAGCAGCTCATTGTCAATATGTTCGACTGTGTAGCCAATAAGAATGTCGCTCTGATGCGGAAGATCGATATTATTTCAAGAAATACGATCCGTGAAAAGATCCTGACATATCTGGGGGAGGAGCTGGTTCTTGCAAATCAAGCCGCCGGGACGCCGGATAACCGCAGGATCAGTATTCCGTTCAATAAGACGGAGATGGCCCAGTATCTCTGTGTGAACAGGAGCGCTCTGGTGCGTGAACTGTCTGCGATGAAGCAGGAAGGTCTGATCGAGGTGAAGGGACATACGTTTACTCTGTGAAGACGGTCTCCGGGGTGGACGATAAATGAATTGAAAGGAAAAGCGCAAATGAATCTGACGGATGAACTGATACAGAATTATACAACGATTCTGAAAGAAGAACTTGTGGCTGCTATGGGCTGTACCGAGCCGATCGCCATTGCGTATGCGGCGGCGAAAGCCTATCAGGAACTGGGCGAGATGCCGGATCACATCCGGGTCACATGTTCGGGAAACATTATCAAGAACGTGAAGGGCGTGACAGTGCCGAATTCCGGCGGTCAGAAAGGAATCGAGACTGCTGCGGTCCTTGGCGTTGTCGGCGGCGTCGCGGACAAGATGCTGGAAGTGCTTGAGTCCGTGGACGATGAAGCCCGCAGTAAAACGAAGGAACTGGTCGCGGCAGGGATTTGCGATGTGTCGCTGGCGGAAAATGTCCCGAATCTGTACATTAAGACAGAGATGTGGACAAAAGACCACAAGGCGTCTGTAACGATCGAAGAGCATCATACGGATATCACAGAGATTGAAAAGGACGGCAGGACAATTTTCATCGCTGTAAAGAGCGGGGAGAATAAAGAGGACAGCCAAAAAGGCGACCGGACGAAGATGACCCTGCAGGGGATTATCGATTATGCAAATACCGTTGACCTCGCTGATGTTGAAGAGACCCTGGAGAGACAGGTCCGCTGCAATACGGCCATCTCTCAGGAAGGACTGGACAATCCCTGGGGAGCGAGAGTCGGCAAGACGCTGCTCGAGAACTGGAGCGACGACGTAAAATGCTGCGCCTGCGCGCGTGCGGCGGCAGGATCTGACGCCCGTATGAGCGGATGTCCGATGCCGGTCATCATCAACTCCGGCAGCGGCAATCAGGGTATTACCGTCACATTGCCCATCGTGACGTATGCGGAGCGCTGGCATCTCTCAAAGGAGAAGATGTACCGCTGCCTTCTGGTCTCGAACCTCGTCTCGATTTATATCAAGCATTATATCGGATCGCTTTCCGCATTCTGCGGCGCTGTCAGCGCAGCCTGCGGAGCGGGCGCGGGAATCACCTATATGTCCGGCGGCTCCTATGAGCAGATCGGAGGCACGATCACGAACACACTGGGCAATGTCGGCGGAATCGTCTGCGATGGAGCGAAGCCCAGCTGTGCCGCGAAAATTGCGTCTTCTGTGCACGCAGCGCTTCTCGCTCATTATATGAGTACCAGCCAGAAGGAGTTCCGCGGCGGAGAAGGCTTCATCGAGAGCGATGTCGAGGAGACAATAAAGAATATGGGTTATATTGGCAAGGTCGGCATGAAGGAGACGGATAAGGAGATCCTGAACGTCATGATCGACAAAGTAGATGTGGATTCATGCCTGTAAGGGCAGGAATATATATTTCAAAAGGAAAATGGAGGTTATCATGGAAAAAACAGGATTTACACACAGCCTGCCGTTCAAACTGCTTGTCGCGCTTGCGATAGGCATCGCTGCCGGTCTGGCTCTCAGCGCAGCGGAAGGTTCGGCAATCGCAACGGCGCTGCTCAACATTATTGTGACGGTGAAGTTCATCTCCAGCCAGTTCATCAGTTTCTGCGTGCCGCTGATCATCATCGGCTTCATCGCGCCGTCTATCACAAGGCTCGGCAATAACGCTTCCCGTATGCTGATCGTCGCGCTCTTAATAGCGTATCTCTCATCGATCGGAGCAGCTTTTTTCGCGACAGGCGCAGGCTTCACGATTCTGCCTTTCCTGAACATCAGCCCGGAGGTCGACGGCCTCAAGGAGCTGCCCAAGGTCTTGTTTGAGCTGACGATCCCGCAGATCATGCCGGTCATGTCCGCTCTGTTCTTCTCCGTGCTGGTCGGTCTTGCCGCTACATGGAACAAGAGCCGGCTCGTCACCGGCGTTCTGGAAGAGTTCCAGAAGATCGTCCTCAGCATCGTCACAAAGTTCGTCATCCCGGTACTGCCGATCCTGATCGGCTGCACCTTCTGCACGCTGGCTTATGAGGGAACGATCACAAAACAGCTGCCGATCTTCCTGATCATCATCGTCATCGTCATGATCGGCCATTATATCTGGCTGGCGCTGCTCTATGGTATTGCGGGCGCCTATTCCGGCAGAAATCCGCTGAATATCCTGAAGAACTACGGCCCGGCCTATATGACCGCTGTCGGTACGATGTCCAGCGCCGCAACTTTGTCTGTCGCGCTTGAGTGCGCAAAAAAGTCGGAGCCGACCCTTCGCGACGATCTGGTAAGTTTTGGTATTCCGCTTTTTGCAAATATCCACCTCTGCGGTTCCGTCATGACCGAAACGTTCTTTGTCATGGCAGTTTCCAAGATGCTGTACGGTGTGTTCCCGTCACCGGGCAAGATGATTCTGTTCTGCCTGCTGCTCGGCGTATTCGCGATCGGCGCGCCGGGCGTTCCGGGCGGTACTGTCATGGCTTCCCTCGGCCTCATCACCGGCGTTCTCGGATTTGATGAGACCGGCACGGCGCTGATGCTCACGATTTTCGCCCTGCAGGATTCCTTTGGAACAGCCTGCAACGTCACCGGCGACGGCGCCCTGACCCTGTTCCTGACCGGCTTTGCGGAGAAGCACGGCATTAAGGAGGCTAAACTGGGAGACATATTAAAATAGCAGACGGATCTGCCCGCTGAAAATGGAATGACCATTGAATCTTGCGGAGATGCCTGTTGAAAATGGAAAGACCACTGAATATGGCGGATGCGCCGTATTCAGTGGTCTTTTTTTTTCGTAAAATTTCTATTGCTGTATCTTGGGTGTTTGTAGGGATGTTCGTATTATGAGCTTCAGTCAGTGCGCCGTCATTATCTGAGATAAGAGTTGTTCACATAGCCTGTCTTATTGATCGACGGTACATATACGCGGGCGTAGCCGCTTCCGTTCACGTTGGAGTTCAGGACTTCGACTTTCTCGCCGTCATAGAGCTTTGCGATTTCATTTGCATCATCATACTCAGTTGCTGTTCTCAGTGCGAGATAATGTGTTGTGCCGAAGACTTTCTTATTAACGGCGTTGTCGGCTGCCGGCTTTGAGGAGCTCCTTAAAGCTGTCTTGCTCTTTGAGAGGTAGGAAAGGGATACATAGCCGTCAGAGTCTACAGACGGAGCGTAAACCTTTGCCCAGTTGCCTGTTGTGCCGATGATCGTGACTTCTGCGTTCGGCGCAAGCTTTGCGATCATGGAAGAGTCTGTTGACGGGCCGGTTCTCAGTGCGAGGAAGTCGGATACACATGCATAACGTGTCTTGCCGTAGAGACTCTTGTCA
>JAZRKZ010000260.1:0-3185 GCA_045646565.1 Lachnospiraceae bacterium | reverse complement strand
GTTTTCTATTATAAAAATATATGATAATAAATATGAATTAAGACTTGAAAAAAAACGGATAATTAGGTAAAATAGTTAAAGATTTGACAGATGCCAGATCAATCTGCAGGTCCTATGACCGGCAGATGCAGTATATTAATTTTCACTAACTTAGGAGGAATTTATCATGGCAGTAAAAGTTGCAATCAATGGATTCGGACGTATCGGACGTTTAGCTTTCAGACAGATGTTTGGCGCTGAAGGTTATGAAGTTGTTGCTATCAACGATCTGACAAGCCCGGACATGCTGGCTCACTTATTAAAATATGATTCTTCTCAGGGAAAATATGCTCTTGCATCCACAGTTTCCGCTGGCGAAGATTCCATCACAGTAGACGGAAAAGAGATTAAGATCTATGCTTTCCCGGATGCTAACAACTGCCCATGGGGTGAGATTGGTGTTGACGTAGTTCTTGAGTGCTCCGGCTTCTACACAAGCAAAGCAAAAGCTCAGGCTCATATCAATGCCGGCGCTAAGAAGGTTGTCATCTCTGCACCAGCAGGCAATGACCTTCCTACAGTAGTATTTAACGTAAACCATGACATTCTTACAGCAGATGATACCATCATCTCCGCTGCATCCTGTACCACAAACTGTCTGGCTCCTATGGCTGATGCTCTTAACAAGTATGCAGAGATCCAGACCGGTATCATGTGCACAATCCACGCTTACACAGGCGACCAGATGACTCTGGACGGCCCACAGCGTAAGGGTGACAAGAGAAGATCCCGTGCAGCAGCTTGTAACATCGTTCCGAACAGCACAGGTGCTGCTAAGGCAATCGGTCTTGTAATTCCGGAATTAAACGGCAAGTTAATCGGCGCTGCACAGCGTATCCCGACACCGACAGGTTCCACAACAATCTTAACAGCAGTTGTTAAGGGTCAGCCGACAGTTGAGTCTGTTAACGCAGCTATGAAAGCTCAGGCTAACGAGTCCTTCGGTTACAACACAGATGAAATCGTTTCCAGCGATATCGTAGGTATGAGATTTGGTTCTCTGTTCGATGCTACACAGACAATGGTCATGGCTCTTGACAATGGCACAACAGAGGTTCAGGTTGTTTCCTGGTATGACAACGAGAACTCCTACACAAGCCAGATGGTTCGCACAATCAAGTACTTCGGCAAGCTTCTTTCCGAATAATTGAATTGAAGTAAGACCTGATAGGGTCCGGTCATTAAAGGGCCGGACCCTTTTTTATCGCGGAGGGTGCCTGCGGCAATAGAAGATCGCGGTATCCGAACTCCGCGGTATGTTTATGAAGATTATGCACAGAAGGTGCTGATCATAGAGACCTTATCAAAGGAGGATTTTATTAATGCTTAACAAAAAGTCTGTTGATGATATCAACGTAAAAGGCCTGCGCGTACTTTGCCGCTGCGATTTCAACGTTCCGCTGAAAGCCGGCGTCATCACCGATGAGAACCGTCTGGTCGCTGCTCTTCCGACAATCAAGAAACTGATTGCTGACGGCGGCAAGGTCATCCTTTGCAGCCACCTTGGCAAGCCGAAGGGCGAGCCGAAGCCGGAACTTTCTCTGGCTCCTGTCGCTGTGCGCCTTTCCGAGCTTCTTGGCCAGGAAGTTGTATTTGCAGCTGATGACAATGTAGTCGGCGAGAATGCGAAAGCAGCTGTAGCGGCTATGAAAGACGGCGATGTCGTTCTCCTTCAGAACACACGTTATCGCAAGGAAGAGACAAAGAACGGCGAAGCATTTGCCAAGGATCTTGCCTCCCTCGCTGATGTATTCGTAAACGATGCATTTGGTACAGCTCATCGTGCACACTGCTCCAACGTTGGCGTTACACAGTACATCGACACCTGCGCTGTTGGCTATCTGATGCAGAAAGAAATCGACTTCCTCGGCAACGCAGTCGAGAATCCGGTTCGTCCGTTCGTAGCTATCCTCGGCGGCGCTAAGGTTGCTGACAAGCTGAATGTTATCTCCAACCTGCTTGAGAAGTGCGACACTCTGATCATCGGCGGCGGCATGGCTTATACATTCCTGAAGGCTCAGGGCCTTGAGATCGGCAAGTCACTCTGCGATGAGACAAAGCTTGACTACTGCAAGGAAATGATCGACAAGGCAGCTGCTCTCGGCAAGAAGCTTTATCTGCCGGTAGACACAGTCTGCACAGACTCCTTCCCGAACCCGATCGATGCTGAGATCCCGACAGTCACTGTTGACGCAGACGCTATCCCGGCTGACAAGATGGGCATGGACATTGGTCCGAAGACAATCGAGCTTTACAGCGATGCAGTTAAGTCCGCTAAGACAGTCGTATGGAACGGCCCGATGGGCGTTTTCGAGAACCCGATCCTTGCGGCAGGTACAAAGGCAGTTGCAGCAGCTCTGGCTGAGACAGAGGCTACAACAATCATCGGCGGCGGCGACTCCGCAGCAGCTGTCAACCAGCTTGGCTATGGCCCGAAGATGAGCCATATTTCCACAGGCGGCGGCGCTTCCCTTGAATTCCTTGAGGGCAAGGAGCTTCCGGGCGTAGCGGCAGCGAACGACAAATAATTTCTATCACGTACATCGGTTCGTGTGTATTCCGCTCCGCGTGGAATACACATGGACTGCAGATATTTTAAAAAGTAAGTTCTTATATAAAAAAGGAGGATGATACCCATGGCAAGACGTATCCTGGCAGCAGGTAACTGGAAAATGAACATGACTCCGAGCGAGGCAAAGGCTTTCATCGAGGAGAACAAGGCAGCATTCGCAAGTGAAGACGTTGACGTTCTTTTCTGCGTACCGGCTATTGATCTTCCGGCAGCTCTTGCAGCAGCTGAGGGCACAAACATCAACATCGGCGCTGAGAATATGTACTTCGAAGAGAAGGGCGCTTTCACAGGCGAGATCGCTCCGGCTATGCTTGACGACCTCGGTGTAAAGTATGTTATCATTGGCCACTCTGAGAGACGTGACTATTTCGGCGAGACAGATGAGATCGTCAACAAGAAGGTCCTCAAGGCTCTTGAGCACGGCATCGTTCCGGTAATGTGCTGCGGCGAGTCTCTGACACAGAGACAGCAGGGCGTTACTCAGGATTTCGTACGTCAGCAGGTCAAGATCGGCCTTCTCGGCGTAGACGCTGATGCTGTTAAGAAAGTTGTTATCGCTTATGAGCCGATCTGG
>JAZRKZ010000259.1:0-8716 GCA_045646565.1 Lachnospiraceae bacterium | reverse complement strand
CACGGACCAGGTTCAGGTGCGCTTTCAGCTGCTCCTTGTCCGGGAACGCATACAGATAAATTCTCTGCAGAGAGTCACGGTTACTGTCCCCTCTCCAGTAAGCGCCGGATGCGGATTTGATCTTATAGGCCGCCTGCATGAGCTCTTTGGAGTTCGAAACGTGCGGTCCGCGGCAGAGATCCACGAAATCATCGCCTGTCCAGTAGATGGAAATGACTTCATCTTCCGGAAGCTCTTCAATGAGTTCTTTCTTATACTTCTGGTTCGCAAAAAGCTCGAGCGCTTCCGCGCGGCTGATTTCCCTGCGTGTCCAGTCCTCTTTCCTCTTGATGATGTCGCGCATCTTGTCCTCGATCGTCTTATAGTCATCCTCGGTGACCGGACGCGGCAGCGTAAAATCATAGTAGCAGCCGTCTGCGATCTGCGGGCCGATAGCGTACTGCACATTCTCCCTGCCGAAGATCTCGATAACGGCTTTCGCCATAATGTGGGCGAGAGAGTGTCTGTAGACTTCAAGTAACTCTTGTGTCATATTTCTTTCCTCCTGAAAATGAATAAAAAAGTCCCCCATCTTCCTTACGGAAAACGAGGGACGTTATGAACGCGGTTCCACCCTGTTTACTGCCATGGCAGTCACTTCATTTTTGATTATAACGGAATCACCGTGCCGTATTGGGGCCTCTCCGAGGTGGTCTTCAGTAAACTTCCGATAGAGCACTTCCAGCCAAAGGCGCTCCTCTCTGGGATCTTTCGTTTCCTACTTTCCTCATCACAGATTTGTATGAAATTTAAAAGCTGTTCTCTATAATATCTCAGTTTTCTGCAAATGTAAAGCAGAAAATACATCACTTCGCATCAATCGACATATCTAGTACACAGTCCGCCACGAGCGCGTCGTTCATGCTGAGCGAATACTCTGCCTTAACATCGATGCGGTCTCTCGTCTCAAAAATATCGATATCGGTCGTCGAGATGCCCATATCCAAAGTGCCGAACGGAGTCGAATAATAGGCAAATGACCGCTTACCCGGCTCAAAGACCATGTCGACCGTGATGACGCCCACCTTCTGCACAATAATACAGTTGCCGGAAATCGTGACTGTGTTCACGGTGGGCTCATTTTCAAATCCCTCAAAAGTCTCCTCATAAACGATCTTGTGTACGCCATCCGCATATTCATATGTTCCCGGCGTCACGATCTCGATCGGCTCCTCCTCGTCCGGCACATCCGGGATGAACTGGATCCCCCGGACGCGTACGATTACATCTTTTGTCATCTTGTTCTCCTAATCAATACTCCTCGATCGGAACGATCCTGGTGTTGGTCACATCGATGGGCAGGATCGAATTGGCAAAATCCTTGAATTTCCTGGCGTCATCGCTGACGAAGAACTTATACGGGTACGGCTCACTGGGATCCACCGGCTTGCTGTTGGCAAGACCGGATATGGCGAGCATTTTTTCGAGTTCCTTAGCGGTCTCGTAAGCCGGGTTGATCAGCGTCACCTGATCTCCCAGGAGCTTTTTGATCGCGCTCCGAAGGAGCGGATAATGCGTGCAGCCGAGGATCAGTGTGTCGACATCATGCTCGAGCACGTCGTCGAGATACCGCATCAGGATCTCATCCGTGATCCGGTCATGGAGCCAGCCCTCTTCCACCAGCGGAACAAGCAGAGGACACGCCTGGCTGATCACGTTGATTTCAGGATCCAGATTGTTGATGAACGTCGTGTAAGTCCTCGCCTGAATCGTCGCCCTCGTCGCGATTACGCCGATATTCTTGTTCCTCGTCGCTCTGACCGCCATGTGGGCGCCGGGATCGATCACGCCGATGACCGGCATTCCTGCCTCCTCTGTAACCTCATCGATCGCCAGGGCGGTTGCAGTGTTGCAGGCAATAACGATCGCCTTGATATCCTGTGTCTTCAGGAACCGCACGATCTGCCTTGCATAGCGGACGATCGTTTCCTTGGATTTGCTGCCGTAAGGGACGCGGGCCGTGTCTCCGAAATACACGATCCGCTCCGTTGGAAGGTTGCGCATGATCTCACGCGCGACCGTAAGACCTCCGAGACCGGAGTCGAACACGCCGATCGGAGCCTCATTTATTCTTTCCGTCATTCTCATTCCTCGCTGCTTGCTTCAATACTTGCATTGATGGCTTTCTGCTGGTTCTCGATATGCTGTACGATGTACGTCACCGCCCTGTCCGTATCACGGTTGACAATCGCGTCGACGATGGCCCTGTGCTCTTTCACAAGTTCGCACCGCATCTCGGCCTCCTTCAGATACTCAATACGGAAACGATACATCTGTTCACGGAGATTTGCAAGTAGTTGTATCAGACGACGGTTCTTTGTCCCCTGATAAATGGTGTCATGGAACTGAACGTCCGCTTCCGCAAGCGCAGTGAGATCGCTGTTCTTATCCTCGACAAGGCTCTCGAATTTCTTCGCGGCCAGCCTCATGGCAGCCACATCTTCCTCCGTCATGCGCTCACATGCCTTGACAATAGCCAGCGTCTCCAGGCTTGTGCGCACTTCAAGGACATCATTCAGTTCCTGAACGGTAATCTTCGCGACCTGCGCGCCGCGACGCGGCTTCATGACCACAAGGCCCTCATGCTCCAGCATGCGCATCGCTTCGCGGATCGGCGTCCTCGACACGCCGAGCTTGTTGGCAAGAGATATCTCCATCAGACGTTCACCCGGATGGAGTTCTCCTTTCAGTATTGACTTTCGGAGCGTCAGAAAAACGACCTCCCTAAGCGGCATAAACTCATTAATCTCGTTATCGTTCGTCATGATGACCTCCTGAATGAACGGGTCTTGTCAAAAATATCCTTGCCCCCGTATATTTCATGCGCATATGATTCCTGCATTTTCTGGCAGCCGACTCGTCTTCAAAGATGCCAAAAACAGTAGGCCCGCTCCCGCTCATGATCGAGCAGAGAGCGCCCATCGCAGTCATCTCCCGCTCCATTTCCCCGATGATCGGTCTCGTGGGCGCAGTCACATCCTCAAGGACATTTGCACATCGCTTCGCAACTCCCATAAGATCACCGGCTCTCAAAGCCTCGACCATTCCGTCGATATCGGGATGGATCTTGATCTCATCCGCACGAAGAGCGCCGTAGACTTCCTTCGTCGAAACGCTGATCGGTGGTTTTGCGAGCAGGATGCTGCACATCGGCAAGTCCGGCAGAGGCGTCAGGATCTCTCCGATCCCTTCCGCCAGCGCAGTGCCGCCAAGCAGGCAGTAAGGAACGTCCGCACCCAGCGTCTTGCCTCGCACCATCAGCTCCTCAAGGCTCAGTCCCAGATGGAACAGCTTATTGGTGCCGATCATGACACAGGCCGCGTCGGTACTGCCGCCGGCAAGTCCCGCCGCCACCGGTATGAACTTCTTAAGATTGATGGAAAGCCCGTCAGTGACCCCGAACTCATCCATCAGGATCTTGGCGGCGCGATAGGCGAGATTATTCTCATTAACGGGTATATATGGCAGATTTGTTCGAAGGGTAATGCCGGGTCGTCCGGCTTTTGGGAACATGGCGATCCGGTCGAACATGCCGGTCATCTGCATGACCATGCGCAGATCGTGATAGCCATCCTCCCGTTTGCGGACCACATCCAGCCCCAGATTGATTTTCGCTGTAGCTCTAAGTTCCATGTATCATTCCTTATTTCAATAGTCAGGCACGCACGCGCATATCTCCATGATATGCCTGCCCTGCATTTCTTGTACTTATTTTAATACAATCTTTGTATTTTGTATACAGTAATCTTGGCGGAATCGGGAATTCCGGTTGCAAATACACCTCTTTTGGAATTATACTTTTATGAGACGTATGCGGGAAACCCGCAGGCGAAAGACCAGCACGGAAAGATAACGGAGGTTCTTATGATCAGATTAATAATGATTGCTCTTCTTCTTGCGATCTATTTTATTATTTCATTGCCGCTCCTTGGCATTATGTGGCTCATCCGAAAATATATAACGCCAAAGGCCGAACTCTATATGCAGCGCGTCGTTCAGTTCGCGTTTTTCTTCATCTGGCATGTCGCGGGTGTGAAACTGACAACAATCGGCCTTGAAAACATTCCGGAGGATCAGCCGGTCCTCTTTGTCGGCAATCACCTGAGTTTCTTCGACGTCGTCATCTGCTACAGCCAGATGAAGAACCGGACGATCTTTATCTCAAAATCAGAGTTCGCGACGTACCCGTTCCTCTCCTGGAGCATGAAGTTCCTGCGCTGTCTCTTCATCGACCGGGATAACATGAGGCAGGGAGTCAAGACCATCATGGACGCCGGCGATATGGTAAAGGACGAAGGCGTCTCCGTCTTCATCTACCCGGAAGGCATGCGCAACCGGAACGGCGACGAACTGAAGCTGAATACATTCCACGACGGCAGCTTCAGAGTGGCGCAAAGGGGCAAATGTCCGATCATCCCGGTCGCCTGCTCGAACACGGCGGAGATATTTGAGAACCATTTTCCGTGGGTCAGGTCCGCGAAGGTCGTGGTCGAATACGGCGAACCCGTCTTCTGGGACGATCTTGACAAGGATACGCGAAAGCATATCGGAGCGCATTATCAAAAGGTCATCTTTGATATGCTCGTAAAAAACCAGCCCCTGACGCTCAGGGAAAAGAAAACGGCGGCATAAAAACAAACCACTGAATATGGCGGATCCCTGAACAGATTATCGCTATACTCAGTGGTATTTTTTTCGATACAGGAAAGGCCGGCGCCGTTCTTACTCGGTGAGCGCGTCCACGATCCTGTCGAACTGCATGAAATGCGAAGCTTTTACAAGCACGACGTCACCGGAGCCGACTTTGGCTTTGATCTCCGGGACAGCTTCCGGAACGGTCGGGAACCATGCAATATCCGCGTCCGGCCGCACGCTCCGGATTCCCTCGGCAATGTTCTTTGAAAGTTCGCCGATCAGTATAAAAGCGTCAACAGCCATTCCGCCTGCCGCCTCGCCGACTTCACGGTGGAGCGCAGCCTCGTTCTCTCCCAGCTCTCCCATGTCGCCGAGGACTGCGACAGTGCGCTCCTCCACATCCCCCAGAACGCTGAGAGAAGCTTTCATGGACATTGGGTTCGCATTATAGCAGTCGTCGATAACGGTACAGCCGTTCTTGTGCAGGCCCCTGAATCGTCCGCCGATCGGCTCAAGGCTCTCAATGCCGGCTTTGATCTCCTCATCCGTGAGACCGTAGACGGATCCCACAGCAGCGCCGGCGAGCGCATTCAGCACCTGATGACGGCCCGGCACCGGGATCATAACGTCAAACTCTCTGTCGTCCATACAGATCGTGCAGGAAATACCGTCGATGCCATGGGGCACGATATTCTCAGCGTAGACCCGGAACGATGCGTCCCGGCCGTAGAAGATCGGAGCCCTGCCGTGCACCTGGTCGACCTGCGCCAGCTTATCATCTTCGCCGTTCAAAACGACGACGCCATGCGTGAAATCGACATACTCAAAGCACTCGGTCTTGGCTTCGAACACGCCGTCGCGGTCCTTCAGGAACTCCAGATGGCAGGTGCCGATGTTCGTGATGACCATTGTGTCCGGACGGGCGGTACGGGCAAGATCCGTCATCTCGCCGAAGTGGCTGATTCCCATCTCAAGAACAGCGATCTCATGCTCTTCCCTGAGGCGGAAGATCGTAAGCGGAAGCCCGAGATTATTGTTGAAATTGCCGGCGGTCTTTAATACATTGTATTTCTGCGCAAGGACAGATGCGATCATCTCCTTGGTGCTGGTCTTGCCGACAGAGCCGGTGATACCGACGACCGGAATGCCGAGCTCCATGCGGTAGAATTCCGCAATCCTCTGGATCGCGACCGCAGTCTTCTTCACCTTAATATAAGGATAGCCGGCGTCCTGATCCGCCTTCTCGACGACGACGCAGGCCGCCCCCGCATTAAGCGCCGACGGCACGAAATCGTGACCGTCGTGGGTCCCGCGCATGGCTATAAAAAGATTTCCCGCAGTGACTGCGCGGCTGTCAGTCGTAACTCCTGTCACTTCATTCTTAAGTATATCATCACAGTTATGAAGAACACCGCCGCAGGAAGCGGCGATGTTTTCTATTGTCATATTCTTCATGTATTCAATCCCTTATTTATATTTTGCCATTGATACTTCGATCAGCTTCTCGCAGAATGTCGGATAATCCATACCCAGGACAGCTGCCTCCTGCGGCATCAGCGATGTCGGCGTCATACCGGGCAGAGTATTGGCCTCAAGGCAGAACATCTCTCCGTCCGCATCCATCATGAAGTCAAGACGGGCATAAGATTTCATGAACAGAGCCCGATAGCCTTCCTCGGCATAGTGCTGCATTTTTCTTGTAAGCTCCGGCGAGATACGCGCCGGGCAGTATTCATCCGTCGCACCGGCTGTATACTTGTTCTTATAGTCATAAAAACCTGTTTTGGGAACGATTTCTATAATCGGCAGCGCCTTTCCGTCGATCAGACCGACTGAGAATTCTCTGCCGTCGATATACTGCTCCACAATGACTTCATCTTCTATCTCAAAGGCCTCGTCAAGCGATTTAAAATACTCATCCTCATCGTGTGCAATATAAACGCCGACGGATGAGCCTCCGTTGGCCACCTTGACAACGACCGGATACATGAGCCCGATATCCTTAATGTCGACGGAGTCACAGCCCTTGTGCATGGTCGTGCCGTGCGGGACCGGGACATTTCCGGCTTGAAGCATGATCTTGGTCAGTGTCTTATCCATGGCCAGTGCTGAGCTTATGTAGCCTGTGCCTGTATACTTGATTCTATGCAGATCAAATGTTGCCTGCACCTTTCCGTTCTCGCCGTTTTCACCGTGAAGAGCGAGAAATACGATGTCAGCCATGCGGCAGAGCGTGATGACATTTGCTCCAAAAAAACTCCGCGACCTGTTGGCGACCGCGCTGGCTACTCTGCTGTCAAATGTATGAATGTACTTTGCTGCCCCGTCAACGTCATAATCTGCCGGGAACGCATCCATCAGATCCGCGTCCTCATTGCCGAAGAATACATCGAGGAGAATGGCCTCGTGGCCACGGCTCCGCAAAGCCTTGCAGACTCCTACACCGGAAACGATGGAGATCGCCCGCTCCGTTGAAACTCCGCCGCATAAAACTACTATTTTCATTTGGCTCTCCTTACCATGTCAGCGCAAAATCTCTTTACTGAGATTTCCCGCATAATTCAGGTCATGCAGGCGGCATAAAAGCCTCCTGCATTCCCACACTTTCTTGAACATTCAGTTTATACGGTTTCCCTCTTAAAAGCAAGACTTTTATCTCAGTAATGTATCAGGCACCCGCCAGCTGCACCAGCACTCCTGCCGCGCACAGAAGCGCGCCGCTGACCATGTATGCTCTGCGACAGAGTCCGACGCCGTAAGCCCGGCCAGCCAAATAGCCCGCTGCAGTGAAACAGACAGACATACAGCCTATCACGAGGAGAACTTCCTTGAGGCTGTACTCAAGCAGCCCCAGGGCAGCCCCGGCCATGAGACTGAGAAGACAGAGGCGGATCCCGAGGATCGCGTCGTGTCTGACGTCGATCTCATCCATCCGATGCTCAACGAGGGCCTTTCGCTCGAACGCGAGGAACAGCATTCGCATCCCTGCCACGACCAGAAGGGCACCTGCGATAATGTGCACAAGAAAAATATCCCGCTCCTTGAGATCAAAGCTGAGGATCCAGCGGCCGGTCAGATGCCCGAGCCAGGTCTCTGCCAGAGCGCACACACCCCAGATCACCGCCATAACTGCCAGAGTGCGGTCAAATTTCACCAGCTGGGCCCCACGCGTCGTGACTTTACCGAAAATACCTGAGGATATCGCCGTCCCTATGAGAAATATAAAAACAAATTGATTCATCGTAACCTCCCGGACTCGCTTTGCCCCTGCCGCGGCAATGATGCCGACAGAAAGAGCAGTAACGGACTCAGCCGACAGCGTCCGCTTTGATAATGAACTTCACGCTGCTTTCCATGTTTTCCGGAGCACCGCTGAATGTACGGTAGGATGAAGCGGCTTCTTTCAGTTCTTCAATGCGTCCGTCAAGATCCTTCATATCGACTTCATAGAGTTCGGCGAGCTTGCGAATACCTTTCTCGTTAAATTTTACGAGACCGTCCTTTAGTTCAACTGATCCGTCAAAAATCTTCTGCATGCCTTCCGCAAGTTTGTCAGAGCCATTAAGGAGCTCCTGTGTCCCATCGACCAGCTTCGAATTATTGGCTGTCAATGCTGCAGTCCCTGTGTAAAGTGTGTCAGCTCCGTCTGCCAGAGTCCCAAGTCCGGCAGCAAGTTCATCCGCACCGCCGGTCAGTGTTCCGTTATTCAGGGCCAGCTGAGCTGTACCCGACTGCAGCGTCTTTGTGCCGTCAGTCAATTTTCCAAGGCCGTCTGCCAGAGCAGCCGCGCCGTCTGTAAGCGCTCCTGAGTTTTCGCTCAGAGCATTGGTTCCTGCCAGCAGTCTGGCTGCGCCGCTGTCAAGAGCTGCCGTCCCTTCCCCGAATCCGCCGACCACATTTTTCGCGACAGATACAGCAACGGAAGATGCTGTCTTTTCAGCAATCGATCTCGCTGTAGACACCGCCGATGTGCCGACGACACTCTCCGCAGTCTGCTTTGCGACTTCCGGAATCACCTGCCTTGCGACGGAATCCGCGGTCT
>JAZRKZ010000258.1:0-11263 GCA_045646565.1 Lachnospiraceae bacterium | reverse complement strand
AAGCATACAGGTAGCGACAAACTGGACTGGAATGTCAGGTCGGAGCCGAAAACAAAAGCGAAATCATATCGGACGGTAGAAAGAAGCGAGACCTTCATTGTCGTTGAGAATCTGGGACTCTGGTACAAGATCGCCTATCCCGAAAGCAAGAGTGGTTTCGCGTATGTAAGACATGAAATTATGCTGGAGAGCGACTAGCTATAATACGAGGTGACGAATCTATGAACAATCAAGAGACAAGAATCCAGGATGATCTTTACGAGGCCGTCAACGGCGAATGGCTGAAAACAGCGGTGATCCCGGACGACAGACCGACGACGGGAGGCTTTGCCGACCTGGACCGGAACGTGGAAAAACTGATGATGGAGGACTTCCAGGCCCTGGCTGACGGAACGAAGACCAGCGACATCCCGGAGATGAAATACGCCATAGCGCTGTATAAAAAGTTCCTTGACACGGAAAGAAGGAACCGCGAGGGCGTTTCGCCGGTCCTTAAAACGCTGGGAGTCCTGCAGGCTGTCAGGACAACGAAAGACCTGAATGAAGCGGCTTCCGAGCTCCTTATCATGGGCGTTGATCTTCCGATCAAAATGGATGTGGAGGCGGATATGGAAGACGCCGCCAGGCATTCCTTTGTCGTGTCGGGGCCGGATATTTTCCTGCCGGATACGACCTATTACGCGGAGGATAATCCTGCCGGAAAGCAGCTGCTCGGTATCTTTGCGAATATGGCGGCTCAGGTGCTGGCATATGCCCCCCTCTCGGCCGGCGAACAGAAGCAGTACCTGGAGGATGCGCTTGCCTTTGACGCGCTTGTCGCGAAGAAAGTCAAGAGCCAGCTGGAATGGGCCGAGTATGTGAAGAATCACAATCCGATGGACGTCGATGAAGTCGCGGAGCTTGTTGCGCCGCTGGATATCAAAAAGATCATGAACGACCTCTATGCGGATAAGGCGCCCACGACGATCGTCGTGTACGACCCGAAAGCAATCCGGGAAATGAACACATACTTCTCTGAGGAGAAACTTTCCCTTTACCTGCACTGGGCCTATGTGAAAGTCCTGCTTGGAGGCACGGCGTTACTTTCCGAAGAGCTTGCCGCTCTGGGACGATCCTACCAGCGGGCTCTGATCGGGCTGGCTTCCGACTCATCTCTCAGGAAACAGGCCTACCAGACCGCATCTTTCCTGTACTCGGAGCCGGTCGGTATTTACTACGGACGGACCTATTTCGGTGAAGAGGCCAGAAAAGATGTCGTGGATCTGGTGAAAAAGATCATCGAGACCTACAAGCTGAGGATGCGTAAGAACAGATTCCTGAACGAGGCTACCAGGGAAGAAGCCATCAAAAAACTGAGTACGATCGAGATCAAGATGGGCTATCCGGATCAGGTGAGACCGATCTGGTCAAAGCTTGTCTTTGAGGAAGAGGATTCTCTTTTTGAAGCGGTGCGGAAGATATCTGCTATCCGCCGGAAGGATAATTTTGACAAGGCTCTCATGCCAGTCGACCGGACAGAGTGGTGGATGCCCGGACATATGGTCAATGCGGGTTACAATCCGTCATGCAACGATATTACTTTCCCGGCGGCCATCCTTCAGAAGCCCTTCTATTCACTGGACCAGAGCATCAGTGAGAATCTTGGAGGTATCGGCGCCGTCATCGGGCACGAGATTTCCCACGCCTTCGATAACAACGGCGCGAGTTTCGACGAAAAAGGTAATCTGAAGAACTGGTGGACTCTGGAAGATTACAAGGCCTTTAAAGAGCTGACACAGGATATGATCGAGCAGTTCGACGGGATTGAGTTTCACGGTGGAAAGGTCAACGGCGAGCTGGTCGTCAGCGAGAATATCGCGGACAACGGCGGTATGGGCGTGACGCTGGAAATCATGCATACACTAAAAGAGCCCGATTTTCAGGCTTACTTTAAGAACTGGGCGCGCGTATGGTGCCTGAAGGCGAAAGAAGAATACATCATGCTTCTTCTGACCAATGACGTTCACTCGCCGACTGTGCTGAGAGCTAATATGCAGCCAAGGAACTTTGCCGAATGGTATGAAGCGTTCGGCGTTACTGAGAACGATGGGATGTATCTGCCGCCGGAAAAACGGATCTCGATCTGGTGATAGTCTGACAGAATACGCAAAATGTCCGCAGATAGAAATGAGGAGGGCTGATTAATGGCAATAATTGGATTCATGAAAGAAAGCGATATCAATCAGGGCGTGGAAGAGTGGAAAGCGACGCCGGGAGCAATTCTTCTGGATGTCCGGTCAAGAGATGAATACAGCGAAGGTCACATCCCCGGCAGCAGGAACATTCCGCTGAATGAACTGGCTGCAGCTGCCGGCGGAATGGCGAAAAAAGACACGCCGGTCTTCGTGTACTGTCTGAGCGGAGGCAGGAGCAAACGCGCTGTCGCCTTCCTTAAGAAAATAGGATATGCAAATGTGCAGAACATCGGCGGTATTAACAGTTACGAGGGAAAATGGAAGTGTAAAAGTAAGAGGTGAAAACATGAAAGTTGTTATAGTTGGCGGCGTGGCAGGCGGAGCGACAGCTGCGGCGAGGATCCGCCGTCTTGATGAGCAGGCTGAAATCATCATTTTTGAGAAGTCCGGATATGTGTCGTACGCCAATTGCGGTCTGCCCTATTTCATCGGCGGCGTCATCACGGACCGGGATGAACTGACGCTGCAGACGCCTGCAAATTTCTGGACGCGTTACCGTATCGAGGTAAAGACTTGCCATGAAGTGACGGATATTCATGCGGATAAAAAAACAGTGACCGTGAGGAACCTCCAAACAGGGGAAGAGTGGGAAGAGTCCTACGATAAGCTTCTCCTGTCGCCCGGCGCGAAACCGACAAAGCCGGATCTGCCGGGTATTGACAGCGAAAAGGTATTTACGCTGAGGACTGTGGAGGATACGTTCCGCATCCATGAGTATGTTGAAAAAGCTTCGCCGAAGAGCGCCGTGCTCGTCGGAGGAGGTTATATCGGCGTCGAGACAGCTGAGAACCTGCGTGAGAAGGGTCTTGACGTCACGATTGTTCAGCGGCCGAAGCAGCTGATGAATACGCTGGACTATGACATGGCGACATTTGTTCACACCGAGATGCGCAGCCACGGAGTGGATCTCAGACTGGCAAGCGCCGTCGCCGGATTCAGGGAAGAGAATGATCAGATCGTCACGCTGCTGAAGGGAGAAGAGGGCATCCCTGCAGACATGGTCCTTCTGGCCATCGGCGTCACCCCGGACAGCGCGCTGGCAGGAAAAGCCGGTCTTTTGCTGGGCGTCAAGGGCAGCATCATTGTCAACGACCGCATGGAGACCTCCGTGCCGGATATCTACGCCGTCGGCGACGCTGTGCAGGTGAAGCACTATGTCAGCGGAAACGATGCGGTGATCGCGCTGGCCGGACCGGCCAATAAGCAGGGACGTATCGCGGCGGATAACATCTGCGGCGGAGACAGCCGTTATCCGGGCTCTATGGGTTCTTCCATCATCAAGATATTTGACCTGACTGCCGCAAGCACCGGTCTGACGGAAAAGGCAGCGAAGGCGGCAGGGATCGATTATGAAAGTATCGTGCTTTCTCCGTCGTCCCACGCGGGATATTATCCGGGAGCAAAGGTCATGACCATGAAGGTGGTCTTTGAGAAAGGCACGCTGCGTCTCCTCGGCGCTCAGATCGTCGGCCGCGAGGGCGTCGACAAGCGTCTCGACGTGCTGGCTACCGCAATTCATGCCGGCCTTCGGGGAGACGAACTTAAAGAACTTGATCTTGCCTATGCACCGCCGTATTCATCCGCAAAGGATCCGGTCAATATGGCAGGGTTCATGATCGAGAACATAGCGAACGGAATCGTGAAGCAGTTCCACTGGGATGAGGTCGAGACTCTTCCGAGGGACGGCAGCGTGACCCTGCTCGATGCCAGGACGGTTCGTGAGTATGCGCATGGTCATATCGACGGCTTTATCAACATTCCGGTGGATGAACTGCGTGAACGCCTTTGTGAGATCGACCGGTCAAAGCCTGTCTATGTGATCTGCCACAGCGGGGTGAGGAGCTATATCTCATGCCGTATCCTGACCCAGAACGGCTTCGACTGCTATAACTTCTCAGGCGGCTACCGCTTCTACTCGGGAGTCATGAAGGACGTACAGATGAGCGAGGCGGCTTATCCGTGCGGTATGGATAAATAACCAAAACTACTCACACCGCAGTTCAGGGAGCGACTTCATCGAAATATTGCTCCGCCGGGACGCTTTCGCCCGGCTTGAGCAATCATTTCGAGTGTGGTCTTCATTTTGACGGAAAACGGGAAGTTTATGAATAGTCAATTGTTCGGACAAAGGAGGCAGCTATGAAGTTTTATCGAATGAAGAACACCGACCTCAATGTTTCAGCACTTGCGCTCGGCACCATGCGTATTCCCGACAAGGGAATTGACGCTGCAGAAAAACTCATTAAGACAGCCATCGACCTCGGCGTCAACTTTATTGATGAGGCCGACATTTACGGCCGGGGCGCCTCCGAGGAAATGATCGGGGATATCTTTGAGAAAAACCCCGGTCTCAGGGAGAAGGTGGTCCTTCAGAGCAAGGTCGGCATCGTCTTTCGGAACGGACACCGCTACGATATGAGCAAAAGCTACATCATCCCGGCCGTGGAGGACAGTCTGAGACGGCTAAAGACCGATCATCTCGATATCCTGCTTCTCCACAGACCGGACGCGCTGATGGATCCGGCGGAGGTCGCGGAGGCGTTTGACGAACTGCACGAAGCCGGTAAGGTCCGCTATTTCGGCGTGTCGAACCAGAACGCGTCGCAGATGCGGCTGCTCGAGAAATACCTGCATCTGCCGATCGTTGCCGACCAGCTCCAGTTCTCGCTGCTGCATACGGGACTTGTCGATCAGGGGATTTTTGCAAATATGACCGACCCGGAAGCCGTCGACCACGACGGCGGAACTCTGAACTACTGCATGCTGAAAGACATCATGATCCAGAGCTGGAGTCCGCTGCAGGCAAGCGGCTGGACGGGCACGTTCATTAACAATCCGAAGTACGAAAAGACAAATAAGCTGCTTGATGAACTTGCGGATAAGTACGGCGTGACCAGCACTGCGGTCGCGCTCGCCTGGATCCTGCGTCATCCGGCAGGGATGCAGCCGATCCTCGGGACGACGAGCGCGGAGCATCTTGCGGAGTCCTGCGGGGCGACGGAATTTACGCTGACGAATCAGGAGTGGTATGATCTGTATCTTGCTGAAGGGAAACCGCTTCCGTAAATATTGGATTTTCAGGGCTGCCGCATGATGCGGCAGCTCTTTTCATCTGTACCTTAAACAGAAAGTTCCCACAGAACGGACACATAGTGTTATAATGGCTGTATTCTGCTGACAAAAAACCTGTATTCGGGGAGAAACATGCTGGCTGTTCTGTATATGCTGACCGGTACGCTGCTTGGATGGCAGCTCACCGGCGTGTTCATCAACGAAAAACTGAAATCGGGCGGGAACGTGAATCTCATCTGGGTCCGGCTCGTGTCCTCTATCGGTATTGGCGTTATGCTTGAGACATGGTCTGTCTATGCGATCGCCTCCGCACTCAGCTCCTGTACGGGCGCAGGCGATCCGCTCGGAACAGCGGAGCAATGCGCCATGGCCGCGTGCTGGGCAGTCATTTTGATCTTTTTGATCGCGCTGATCGTGAGGAGCGATAAAGCTACTTCTGCAAAAATACGGGTCGACTCGGGCGTATTTACGGGAACTGGACTGATCAAGGACATGAATCTTTTTAAGAAGGAAGCGGTCCTTTATTCTGTGCTGCTCATTTTTGTGGCGTTTACTTTCCGTTATGTGCTGCACGCTGACGGCGACACTCTCTATATGGGCTATACCGTGTTCAGCGATTACGCTCCGAATCTTTCTCTGATCCGCTCCTTTTCCTGGTTCGAGAATTTTCCGACGCAGTACCCGTTCTTTGCGGGTCAGGATATCAAATACCACTTTATGTTCATGTTCCTTTGCGGAAATCTGGAGCGCATGGGACTGCCGCTATGCATCGCCTACAATCTTCCCTCTGTGTTGGGGCTTGCAGGTTTTCTGGTGATGCTGACTCAATTTGCGCGCCGGGTGACCGGGAGATTTGCGGCAGAGGTCATCGTTCCGTTCCTCTTCGTGTTCCGCAGCGGCCTTGCGCTGTTCTACTTTATAGCGGAGCACCTGCGCGCCGGGGACCTTATATCTGCTTTCAGAGACAACACGGTATTTATCGGATACACTCCGAACGAGGGGTGGGGACTATGGAATTATAACGTTTATCTGAATCAGAGACATCTCGGGTTCGGTCTTCTCGTCGCGATGGCGGTCATCTGGTACTACTATGGCTATCTGGAGGAATCGGACGGGGAGACGTCGTTCCTCAAAGGACTGTTCTTCAGCCGCGGCGCGTGGGCGGTAAAGGAGCCGGTCCCGGTCATCATGACCGGGTTCATTCTCGGCATGCTGTCTTTCTGGAACGGCGCGTGCGTGATCGGTTCCCTGCTCGTGCTTGCCGGCTTTGCGCTGTTTTCCCGGAACAAACTGGATTTCCTCGGACTTGCGCTCCTCACGGTGACTCTGTCGTTCATGCAGACCAGATTCTTTATTGACGGCAGTGCGGTATCTCTGGCCTTTTACTGGGGGTTCATCAGCAGCGATACGACAGTGCCCGGCGTGCTCTGGTTCCTCGTGGAGATTTCAGGGCTCACAATTGCCGGGGCGCTCTTTGCGGCAATCGCGATGGAGCGCAAATACAGAGTTCTCATTTTTGCGTTCCTTCTTCCGGTCATCTTTTCGTTTACGATGTCGCTGACGCCCGATGTGACAGTCAATCATAAGTATATCATGATGTCCATGGCGTTCCTTTCCGTCATCTGGGCGGAGCTGCTGATCCGTTTTATGGGGAAGGGAAGCAGTCCATTAAGCAGAGTGTTTGCGGTCTTCCTCGCGGTCGTCCTCATGTCGACAGGTCTCTATGACTTTGTGATCATTATAAGGAATAACGGAACAGAGCGCGAGTTTGCCGTTGATACGGAGAGTGACCTGGGTCACTATCTGCGTGACAATCTGACCTGGGACGACATGGTGCTTTCGGGACCGGACTCGGTCTCGAACTTCACGGTCAGCGGCTGCAGAATGTATACCGGATGGCCGTATTATGCCTGGTCGGCCGGGTATGATACGGACTACAGGTTCGAGAAGGCAAAGTACATCTATACAGTTAAAAATGAAGCGGAACTTCTGCAGATCCTTGAGGAGGAGGACATAACCTATGTCCTTTTTGAGAGCGGGCTCGTCTATGACGGCGTCGCAGCGCGTGAGGATGTGATCGCGCGGACCCTGCGCCTTGCCTATGAATCTGAAGATAAGAACTACCGGCTCTATCAGGTCCCATAGAAAATAAACTTGCGTTTAGTAATGAAATCTGATATTTTCTTAGTTAACTGTTTGATACATTAATTCTTTGATTTCATGGGGATTTTTTAGTGGAAAGAAAAAGCGTAATCCTGATACCGGCTTATAATCCGCCTGAAAATTTCTGTTCATATATACAAAATCTCATGGAGGAAGGATTCCATGATATCATTGTTGTCGACGACGGCAGCAGACAGGATAAAAAGGATATTTTCCGCAGAATAGAGGAGATGGGATGCACTGTGTTCCGTCATCAGACAAAACGCGGAAAGGGCATGGCGCTAAAGACCGCCATGAGAGGATATTTGGATGCATACTCGTCGAAAAGGGACGGTATCATTACCGTCAACTCAGACGGATGTAACCGGATCGAGGATATTATTCGAATTTCTGAGGAAGTTGAAAAACAAAACGACAGGCTGAGCCCGAAACTGGTCCTCGGCGTTCGGAATTTTGACAGTCCGTATATGTCGAACCTGAACAGAAGAGGCAACAAAATCGCAGTCGTGTCGTTCCATTATCTCTTTAATGCTCGCTGCAGCGACGTACTCTGTACGCTCCGGGGAGTTCCGGACAAACTGGTCAAGGAATGCCTGAAATATTCGGAAAGAACATATGCCTATGAGACATCCTATCTCATCGGCATGAAGAATCACGGATATTCCGAAATTCCGGTCACGCTCACGGCGCCGAATCCGGATGCGGAGGTGCGTTACAGCAGAGTATGGGATACGATCCTTATTTATGTGGTCATATTCCGGAAACTGATGGTGTTCGGAGCGACGTCGATCATCGCGGCGTGTATTGACATCTTTCTGTTCTGGCTGTTCACAGCATACATGCTGAAGAATGTGCCGTATCCGATCATCGCCGCAACTGTGATGGCGAGAGTTGTCTCGGCTACGTGCAATTATTTCCTGAGCAGATCGCTCGTGTTCAAGAGTAATGAGAGTAAGCGCAAGTCTCTGAAACAGTTCATGGTGCTGACAGCCGTGCAGTGTCTGGTTTCAGCGTTTGCGGTACATTATCTGGAAGCGTATCTGGGAGGCGGCGCTGTACGCCTTAAGATCGTGGTCGATACACTTTTGTTCTTTGCGGCCTATAAAATCCAGGACAAGTTCATTTTCAAGACCAGGTGAGAGAGGCTGCCGCTGCTATTTTTACAAATACAATTTACTCAGGGAGACATGTTTATGGGCAAACAGGATGAAAATCAGATTGTCCCAACGGACGAGGACAGGCTTGACGAAAACCTGACGGTTCCGGGCGACGGGAACAGGCGGGAGGAGCCTCCTCATGCCCCCAAAAAGCGCCGCAGGAAAGTGAAGAACCGGAGTGCGGAAGGGACGGCTGATCCGGCTTCGGAAAAAACTTCGAAGAAAGCCGGACCAGCCGGTGAAGTGTCTGAGTCCGGTCAGGAAAGACCGCGCAGAAAGCGAAGAACTTCAGATGCCGGGGGCGCGGAGCGAAAAGCGAGGACCGAAGGCGGTAAGTTGGACCGGGAAAGACCGCGCAGAAAGCGGAGACCCGCGAGCGCCGGGAGCGCGGAGCGAAGAGTCAGGAGCGAAGGCGGCGAAACGGGAAGAAGTAAGCGCAGCTCCGGGAAGAGCAGAAGGAGCAAAGCGCAGGAGACCCATATGCGGCGAAAGGTAAGGAAGCGCACGTATGTGGATGTTCTGAAGGATCTTGTCACGGACAACTCGCTGATGGCGTGGATGATCAAGGGCCTCTTCTGTCTGCTTCTCTTTGTGATCGTGCTGTTCGTGGTCAGAGGGATCCGCAACAAAGGCCGTGATACCGAGAACGCAGGTCTGACCGACAGTATGTCCCTTGCTGATTCCGGAATTGCGGTGGAGCTCACTGAGCTGCAGAAGAAAACGGAGTCGTTCCTTGAGGGCGGAGCCGGCGCCGTTGATGACAACAGCGTCACGATTCTCGGCGTCGGAGACAATCTCGTTCATGAGCAGGTGTACCTGTCTGCCAAGACAGCGGACGGATATGATTTCCGGCCGTTCTATAAGAACGTTAAACAGTTCATTTCCTCAGCGGATCTGGCCACCGTCAATCAGGAGACGCCGCTTGCGACCTCTCTGGGTCCTGCGTCCGGCTATCCGCACTTTAATACGCCGACGGAGATGGGCGACGCCCTTATAGACACAGGCTTTGATGTCGCGAACATGGGCAACAACCATATGCTGGATCAGGGAATCGACGGGGCTTACGTCACCCGCGAGTACTGGGATGATAAGAATATCCCGTGCACAGGCTTCTATTTCGGTTACGACGATCTCTTCGATTACAGGATCATCGAAAAGAATGGTATCAAGATCGCTTTCCTGAGCTTTGTCGAGATGACCAACTTTGAACTGCCATCCGGCTACAACGCATTCATCGCATACATGAATGACGGCGATCTTGTGAAGAGCATGCTCGAGGCTGCGAAATCGAAAGCGGATATCGTTGTCGTGCACGCGCACTGGGGCGATGAGAACACGGATCTGACGACCGAGTATGTGTACGACGAAGCCCAGAGGCTGGTCGACTGGGGCGCGGATATCATTTTCGGCAATCATTCGCATGTTCTGCAGGATCTGGTCACGCTGACCCGTGAGAGCGATGGACAGAAGTGCCCGGTCATCTATTCACTCGGCAATTTCTTCAGCGCGCAGAAAGTCAGAGACCAGCTTGTTAGCGGTATCCTGAACGTGCAGGTCACAAAGGATCCCACGACAGGCAAGGCAGTGCCGAGCGCGATGGGATTCCTGCCGATCGTCACGCATTATACCGGCGACCGTGAGAACCTCTCCCTCTATCCGTTCAACATGTATTCGCAGGAGATGGCGCAAGAGCACGGAACGGCTGCTGTCAGTACGGAAGGAACGCCGATGTCGATGGATTACATTGAAACGCTACTCGGGAAGCATATCCCGGCCCAGTACCTCGGAAGAATGGGCCCGATCGATCAGACATCGACAGTCGAATAATACAAGAATGCAGAAAGAGCTGCCTTGCGGCACAGCAGGTTTTACCTGCCGGCCGGGGCAGCTCTTTATTTGTAGACTTTTACCTGAACATACATCCGTCCTTTTTTTGTCTGGCCGAGGGATGAGACATACACGAACTTTCCGAACCCCCGGACCGATACTCTTGCGCCGTCCTTCAGCTCATAGCCTGCAGAAAGCACGGTCTGGCCGTCGACAGCGACAGCCTCGCGGTCGATGAGCTCCTGCGCCCTGCCCCGCGCCAGGCGGTATACGAAAGACAGGACCGCGTCGAGACGGGGTGATGCGACCGAGCCCTCCCGGATCTCGAACTCGGGCCGCACGGTGCAGGAGGAAGGCGCGACTTCCTTCGGGAGCACGGTCGTGTGCCTGACCCGGGCAAGTTCACGGCATATAAAATCCACTTTATCCTTAAAGACAAATACATAGGCAGAGGAGTCCGCGCGATCGATCAGGATGTCGCCGATCTGGCCCCGCGTGATGCCCAGATTCATCAGCGCGCCGAGATAATCCCTGTGAGTGAGCGCGTCCGCGAATTTGGCGGCGACCGGTGCGATATGGAGACAGGCCACGACCTCAGGATCGGTCATTTCCTGTGCGGCAAATGCATCTCCGCCAAGCCACGACGGCAGGAACACGACGCACTGCCGCTCTGCCTCATCGAACCCGCCGAAGAGCCGGAACTCCGCGCCTTCCACCCGTGTAACGAGCGGGGGGACGCCCAGCTTTTGGAGGCAGGAGTGGAACCTCGTCTGCTCGGAGGCAGAGAGAAAATCCGTATGTGTCATATAA
>JAZRKZ010000257.1:0-8383 GCA_045646565.1 Lachnospiraceae bacterium | reverse complement strand
GGACATGAACACGGTCATCAGTGCGGCTGCCAATATCGCGGGCTTCTATCACGGGACGAACTCTCTCTACAGGCAGGATAAGAACAGCGGCTATCTCCTTATTATCCACAAAAACGACCATACGCCGGAGGATTACAACCGCGTTGTCAACATCCTCTCCGAATACGGGTCGGCGGCTAAGTACTCCGCGGCGACAGAAGCGTATATGAGCGAACACGGTCAGGTCGTCCTCAAGTCCGACGCCGTGCAGAAGCTGGCAGAGCTTGGCTGAGACAACTTCTTTTTTCGATTTTGTTTTTGGAGGCTAACCGAATGTATTAAAATTCATGCGTATTTTTTGTGCGGTTTGTCTTTACTATCTCCCTGTCTTGGGCTACAATCAAAATAAGAATTGATGACACCAAGTCTTATTATCAAGGAGGATTCTATCATGGCATATGTTATTTCTGATGATTGCGTATCTTGCGGAACATGTGAGGCTGAGTGCCCGGTAGGCGCTATCTCTATGGGCGAAGAGCATTATGTAATCGATGCGGATGCTTGCCTTGACTGTGGAACATGCGCAGGCGTATGTCCGACAGAGGCTATTTCTGCTGAATAATTCACAGAAAAAGATGTAAAGAAGGGGTTGTGCGCAGCACAGCCCCTGTTTTTGTGGCACCAATCCGGCAGAGCGGGCCGTGCTCGCAGAAGCAAGCTCTAGCTTGAACCGATTCCAGCCGTATACCAACAAAAAAAGCTGCCGAAAACGGCAGCTTTTGTCATACTTTGTTATGCTGATTATGCCAGGATCTCGTTGTTCTCTTCCGGATGTGCAGCCAGATATTCGTTGATCGCACGCACAACGAGTTCGGAATCAATGCCATGGACCATAGCCGCTTCTTCGAGGGACTCCATCTGAGACGCCGGGCATCCGAGACAGTGCATACCCATGCCGAAGAAAATCGGTGCTACGTTCATGTTGATCTGGAGAACTTCGCCGATCGTCATATCTTTTGTTACCTGTACCATAATAAATCTCCTCTCTATTCTTCCTGATCCGATTCTTCTGATGCCGGGATCCTTCTCCCGTGACACCCTCTGCATCGGCTCCTATCATTTTCGCTTCGCCAAGTCATTATAAGCCCAGCCGACGTCTATTGCAAGAAAAATGTATCCTGCAGGCACTGTGCATATACCGCTCAATAAGTGGACGAAACGTTTTTGCCGCAGTTGACCAGGGCCTGTGGGGCCTCATAATGGTAGAATATTATGGAATTTGCCAGATAAATGGTAGGATCTTATGGAAATTGCAAAAATCCATTGACGAAAAGGGCTTAAAATTTATAATTACGTCCATGGAAGGCCTTCCCGGGTAATGTTCATCTGCCCATTATAAATTTTCACGAAAACAAGACAGGATCAGAGAGGAGATGATACGTGAGGAAAAATGAAGTCATAGATTATTCCCTTCTTGAAAATTAAATAACACTGGAATTAATATCTGTGTGCTTAAGGCAGATATAATTCCGCATATATGCGTTTTATGAGGCGCTGGCATACCACACTTTACTGTACCGGTGCGGGCATGCAGCGCCTCTTTTGGCTGTACTGTGCCGGGAATACTATTTGCTGTATTATGCCGGGAATATTATCTGAAACAGCAGGATGATCAGCGGTATTGTAACGACGCAAAGGATCGTGGACATCACGTTGTAGATGCCTGCCTTCGCGGCGTCCCGGTCGTGGAGGACCGCCAGCTGCACGATAGTGGAGGCGGACGGGGCGGCCGCACCGAGGGTGACGACCATGAATACCGGGCGCATGGACGGATGGCTCTGCACAAAACCTGTCAGGTACAGCAAAAGCATGCACAGGACCGGGAGCGCGACGAGCCTGCCGAATGAGATCAGGTAGGCTTTTTTGTGTGTGAAGACACTGCGGATATCGATGCCGGCGATGACCATGCCGACCAGCATCATGGAGGATGCGGCGACCATGTCATGGAAGCCTTTCGCTGCCGCATCTATGACGGATGGAATTTTTGTGTGTGTCAGCAGCAGAACAATACCGATGAACAGCGCGATCAGGTTCGGATTTGCGACTATTTTTCGGAGGCTTATATCCCGATCTCCCTTGATAATGGAGTAGCAGTGGGTCCACATCAGGATATTGAACGGAATCTGGAACGCGCTGCAGTAAAACACCATCTCATCGCCCAGCGCCATGCTGACGAGTGGGAGAAGGAGGTTGCCGACATTTGCATAGATCAGTGTGGAGCGGTCTATGGCGTCCAGCGCGAGGTGCTTTTTCAGCAGCTCTGAAACGAGCAGGCTGAGCAGCATGGTCGCGGCGGCAAAGGCCGAGCTGTACAAAAATCCCTGCACACGTTCCGGGGTCAGATCGATCTGGAGAGAGCGTGCGATGAGACATGGCTGCAGTACATAGACAAGGAGGATCGAGAGGAGCCTTCGGTCTTCCTGCTTAAGGAGCCCTAGTCTGACCAGAGCATAGCCGACGATCGCCATGAGCATCATGGAGATAAGTTTACTGAGGAGTACAAGTGAGATTTCCATATAGTGACCTTTCAGGACATGAACTGCCTGCCGCATAATTAGATCCCGCCGCACGAAATGCGGACCTTTTTCAGTATACGCTACCGTATAGTGAAAGACAAGTGCGGGAGAAACAAGGTGCCGCGCCTTCATGCGACAGCACCTTGTGGGTTTAGGATCGTGAGCGAAAATTCCTGGTCATTCAATTGTCTTGTAGGTCACACCATCTCGTACTTCAGCGCCTCAATGATGCTGTCATCCTTCAGTCTGTTTACGGAAAGGAGCATGCTGAATCCCACAACTGCGAAGACGGCTGCCGTGACCGCGATATACATGAACCAGTCCGGTTCAAATGCATACAGCTCCGTGTCAAACGCCCTGAACATCAGGAAGCTCAGAAGCACTGACAGGGGAAGGCCGAACACGAGCGCCCGGATCCCGTACAGGAAAGTCTCAAGGCGGATCATTTTCTTAAAGCCGCCGCTGGCCATTCCCACCGATTTGTACATGGCAAATTCCTTTCTGCGGAGGAGGATGCCTGTCGAGATGGTGTTGACGATATTTGCAATCGTGATGAGCGTCAGGAGGATCGTAAATCCGTACATGGCCGTTTTCAGCAGCAGCGTGACGGCGTTCATCTGGGCCAGCGAATGAGTGAGGTCTGAAACGCTGTAATTGTGATATCCCTCGTCTTCCAGCAGGGCGTAGATCTTCTGATAGAGCGTATCATGTGCGGGCGTTACGATTCCCAGGTCACAGGTCAGGATCTCCTCGGGGATCGTCTTGCCGGCTTTCTCATAATACAGGGAGAACGGCGCATAGACCGTGATCGTTCCTCTGGGCGTCAGCCTGAATAAATAGTTGTCCTTGTCATAGGAGACAAAGTCGCCGATCTCCACGGCGGGCGGATTTCCCTCTTTTTCGTCATAGTGGAGGCTCTGTCCCAGGATGCCGTCGTTGAAGACGCGCCCGGAGTGTTCATTGTGGAAGAAGTTATTGAGGAGGACGCCGCGAAGCGTTCCGCCGAAATACTTATCTTCGGATAGCCCATTTGCACCAAGCAGGGCTTTGAAATCCTCGTCGTCGACCAGCACGAGACTTATGTTGTCAAATTTCAGCTGCGCGAAATCGGCTGTGAGGAAGGCCGGGTCTGTGATGTCTTTATTTGCAGGCGTAAACTTCTCGCCGTCTTTTTTTGCGAAATTGAACTGGATCATACCGGCGCTGAAGACCCGGTCAACCTCGTCCATCGCAAGGAGCTCCTCCCTGAGCTTTTCGCCCTCGCTGAGAGAGCAGGAGGCAACGAGCTGGTAGGGCAGGTCGAAATCGAACTGATTCACACGTTCCACGGAATCGCAGAAATAGCTGATGGTCAGGAACATGATGACCGATACGGCGATCGACACGGTGATGACTGTACCCTTCGCGCCGTTCCGCTTGATGTTCTTATAGGCAAGCTCGCCCTCGTAGCCGAACAGCTTATGGATGATCGGATTCACTCTGAGCTTGCCGGGCCGGACTTTTACGGTGCTGCTCTGACGGAGCGCGTCGATCGGCATGATCCTGGCTGCCCGAAGCGCCGGCGTCAGCACGGAGAGAAAGATCGTAATAAAGGAGGCTGCTATGATTGCCAGGATGACATAGGGCGAGCATGCAATCGGTATGCTCCCTCTCATCCCCACGACTCCGCTGAAAATGTCCGCGGCAAGGAGCCTTGAGCCGAGGAAAGCCAGCGTGACCTTCGTTCCGATATAGCCCATGAGGAGGCCGAGAGGGATGCCGATGAGGCCGAGGAAAAGACCTTCGTAATAGATCGAGAATCTTTTCTGTCTTGCCGTTGCGCCGACGCTCGCAAGCATGCCGAGGTAGCGCATCCTCTCTGTGAGGGACATTCCGATCGAATTCACGATGAGGACCACCGATGTGACGACGACGATGCACAGCGCGATGGCCATGAGCGCGAAGAAAGAGCGGTATGCTCCGGCGCCTCCTTCAAATGCAAATACGCTCAGCATGTACTCTGTGTTCAGGTCGCATTTGCTGATCCCGTACGCTGCCGCGATCTCCCGGATCTGACGGATGGCTGTGTGGTCGCAGTTCTTAAGGTTTATTCGCAGCTCGGTGTGTTTGAGAGCCGGAAATGCATCGGCGTCCATTCCTCTTAAGATATCGAAGGATGAGGTCGGCTTGTTGCCGTGAAGGATTGCTGTGACCGTGCAGGTCTCGGTCCCCAGAGCGTTGAAGCTTTCCTGTGACTGGTAACTGCCTGCCAGATACACGATCTCACCGTCTTCATCATAGTAATAACGGTTTCCCTGTTCAAATGTCAGTGTGTCCCCGACCTTAAGCATAAGATCGTTGTCCGTGAGGAACTTTTCTTCCACCGCGATTTCCGACGAATTCGCGGGGAGCGTTCCGTCATAATCCGACACGACGATATCGGAATAATAGACCGGATCTGCGTGCGCGATGTTTCCGATGCGGAACCGGTCTTCTTTTTCGCCAAAAAGCCGTACGCCGCTCTTTTCCGGGTCCCGGTCCGACACTCCCGCGCTTGCAATTCGCTCGTCTGCCCTGA
The DNA here is from genome assembly GCA_045646565.1 of Lachnospiraceae bacterium. Taxonomy (GTDB): domain Bacteria; phylum Bacillota; class Clostridia; order Lachnospirales; family Lachnospiraceae; genus Chordicoccus. Next base: position 3,271 of record JAZRKZ010000257.1, on the reverse strand, counting down.
CAAGGAGCGCCTGTTCTTTCGTCACTTCATAGAAAGCTGCATGCACGTTTCCGTCTGTCTGAATGGCGAGATAGCCGAAGAATTTGAAAAATGAGAACACGCCGAGAAGGATCGCGCTGATGAGTGCTGTCGAAGTCGCGATCCCGAGGATCGTGACGATGGTCCTTTTCCGGTTCTCAGACAGATGTCGTAAGGTGAGCCTTGCGATGATATCCATTATGCGCGCACCTCCGTTCTTCTGGAGTCCCTTGTGATCATGCCGTCTTCAATCGTAATGACCCTGTCGGCGGAGAGGGCGATCCTCTCGTCATGGGTGATGATGATGACCGTCTGCTTATTCTCTCTGTTGAACTTTCGGAGCAGGGAGACGATCTCTTTACTGTTTACGGTATCGAGATTTCCGGTCGGTTCGTCGGCGAGCAGCAGGGCGGGATGGTTCATCAGCGCGCGGCCGATGGAGACTCGTTGCTGCTGTCCTCCGGATAACTGGTTCGGCAGGTGGCGGAGCCTTGCGGTAAGGCCGAGCTTCTCCACCAGGTCGGCCAGAAGTTTTTCGTCCGGCTTCTTCCCGTCGAGCAGGATGGGCAGCGTCATGTTCTCCTCCACGTTGAGGATCGGAATCAGATTGTAGAACTGGTAGATGAGGCCGATCTGTCTTCTCCGGAAAATGGCCAGCTTCGTCTCATCCAGTTTGCTGATATCCGTTCCCGCGATGATCACTTCACCCGAGGTCGGGCTGTCGACGCCGCCGAGGATGTGCATGAGCGTCGATTTGCCGCTTCCGGATGGTCCGACGATCGCGACGAATTCACCCTGTTCCACATTAAACGAAACATTTTTCAGCGCGTCGACCTTTGTCTCTCCTTTTCCGTAAACTTTGCACAGGTTCTTTATCTCAAGTATTTTCACGTCAAACTCCTTTCTCAGTCCACCGCCGCAGTGACCGCGGCTTTTATGCTTCTGAGAACAGGTTACCGCCTGTATCTTACAGGCGGGTGACTTTTTCGGTGACAGTTTTGTAATATTCGGAGGACCGGCGGCGGTTTATGCGCAGACCGTCAAATCAGCGTCTTGTAGAATTTGATCTTGAACGTCGTTCCTTCTCCTTCGGTGCTCTCTACGAGGATTTCCCCGTGTTCGTTCTCGATGATGCTGCGGGAGAGCGCAAGTCCGATGCCGACGCTGTCGCGGCCTGCGTTCTTACCGCGATAAAATCGTTCAAATATATGCGGCAGGTCCTCCGGCCTGATGCCGCAGCCCGTATCCCGGATCGTGATCTGGCTGTAGATATTCGTATCCATGGCGGATATGTCGAATTTTCCGCCGTCATCCATATGTTCAATACAGTTCTTGATAATATTCCGGATGGCCTCGACCGTCCAGTTGCGGTCGCAGCGGATCGTCAGATCTGCTGCATTCACATGGCAGGCGATGTTCTTAAGTTCCATCTGGATGAGGAAAGGCTCTGTGGACTCTTCGATCAGGAGAGAAGCGGGAACCTCATCCTGCTTTAAGACAATCGTTCCCGCATCGAGCTTCGACAGTTTAAGGAGCGTCTGGATGAGCCAGTTCATGCGGGCAAGCTGGGCGGACTGTGTCCGCAGGAATTCTTCCCGTTTTGCCGCGTCCTCTTCGTCCAGCAGGAGATCGTTCATCATCATCATGGAAGTGAGCGGAGTCTTCAGCTGGTGGCTGATATCTGCGATCGCCGAGGCGAGCTGCTTTTTGTCGCTCAGCAGCATTTCATTTTGATATGTGAGCTTCGTCGCCGCCTTGTAGATGTTCGTCCGCAGGATGGACAGATCCCCTTCCTCCTGACAGTCGATTTCCGGCATCCTGGCGCCTGCAAGGACCCGGACAAGACAGTCGTTCAGTTTTTCAATTTCGCTGTATCTTCTGCCGGTATAGAAAAGAAAAGCAGCAAGGAGCATGATGCCGGTCAGAAGGCACAGGAGCCCTGCACGGGATCCGATGAAAATGGTTCCGCACAAACATAAAAGGCAGGTGAGGGCGGCGCCGATCGAGATCATATTTCGGTATTCTTTGTTTTTTATGAGTTCCATATTCAATCAGACTCCCTGTTTTTTATCAGTTCCATTTCCAAGCAGCTTCCCGCGTTTTTTGTGCGCTGCATTCTACAGGATTCCTCACACACTGACGCCGGGTCTTCTCTGTCGTTATTCGCTTCAAAACACTGCCCGGAATAGCTTCCGGCTTTCGAATTTCCCGGGGTTCATCAATTTTCTACTCCTTCGGAGCAATATAGCCCATCCCGCGTACAGTGCGGATAATCCTTGGATCAGTGGGATCTTTTTCGATTTTGTCCCTCAGCCGCTTGATGTAGACGGTCAAAGTGTTGTCGTTCACAAAATCGCCGCTGATATCCCACATGTCCGAAAGAAGTTTTCTCCTTGTAAGAACAATTCCTCTGTTATTCAGGAAGGTCAGGAGCAGACGATATTCGAGCGCCGTGAGCTCAATTGTCTCTTCTTCACCGGTCTCCTCGTTGACGCGCGTCACCTTCGCTTCATTTTTGTGAACGCAGATATTGTCGATTTTGAGGATGGAGTCGTCTTTGGCTTTGGCTGCATTTGCACCGCCCATCCTTCCTGCCCTGCGAAGAACGCTTTTGATCCTTGCCATGAGTTCATTGACGCGGAATGGCTTGCATATATAATCATCGGCGCCGATTTCCAGCCCCATAACGACATTCACCTCGGCGTCCACCGCCGTGAGGAAGATGATGGGGACGTCTTCTGACTGCTTTATATATGTGCAGATATCATAGCCGCTGCCGTCCGGCAGATTGATGTCGAGAATGCAGATATCATATTTTCCCGTCTCCCAGGCTGCCCTGGCATCCTCGGCCGTTTTGACAAGTAAGACTTCATATCCTTCTTTCTGCAGAGAATATCGAAGGCCCATTCCGATCGCGTCATCATCTTCTGCCAAAAAAACACGCATAGTAATCCTCCGTCGACTGTGCTCGTGCAAATATGTTTCAGGGCCCGCCGGCCGGGTCCTGCGTAAGCACGCCTACAGAATATTTTACGCGGCATCTTCTACTTCACAAGTCTTTCTGTATGATTTTTTTCAAATCGCCGCAGGCGTCAGCGGAAGGGAGCAACTGTATAAAGAACGCCGTTTTCTTTCGGATTGAGAGAAGGTATAATAAGGACGGAGTAATTGTCGAACTTTTCCGCGATCCTCTGCGCGGATACTGTCGGGTGATTAAGCCGCAGGGCTTGATTATAAAAAAATATTTTAAGGA
>JAZRKZ010000256.1:0-4851 GCA_045646565.1 Lachnospiraceae bacterium | reverse complement strand
AGCAGATGATGAGACTGGGTTGGATACAATAGAAAAAATAATACCAAAAGTGATCGACGATACTTTTGCAGTCAATGTCCGAGGCAGTATCCTTATGATGCGGGAAATGATCAATCATCGAGGAGCGTATGGAAGAATTATTAACATTTCCACAGACGCCTCACAGGTTTTTGCAGGACAGATTACTTATGGATCCAGCAAAGCAACCTTGGAAGCACTTACCCGCAGCATAGCTCTTGAGACTGCCCGGTATGGGATTACAGTGAACTGCGTTGCACCCGGGCCCACGCAAACAGGGTGGATCGATTCCGAGTTTGAGAAGCAGGTCGTTCCGATTATTCCGATGGGACAGCTGATCCAGCCGGAGGATATTGCGGATACGATCCTGTTTTTGGCGAGCAAACAGGCAAGATTTCTCACGGGGCAAGTCATAAAAGTCTCTGGCGGGCATGCCCTATAAGAATTCCAGCTTGTTGACTTGTTCGGTTGAACCCGCGCGACCATGACATATTCCCTCATACCGTTGACATTCATGGCAACGTCACCAGACACGTGGAGACGGTAGTATTGATGTCACGGAAAGATATATAAGGCCGTCAAAAGTACCGTGTTTCCGGGATTTTCGGGTACTTTGCCATCAGCGACAAAGAGCGGATTTGACCGGAAAAATCACTCCGACAGAACATATCAACTGCTTCTTCCAGAGGGTTGAGTAGGCTGCTTAGATGTCACTGGGTTGAGTGGCCGGTTTGGATGTTTTTGAGGCAGGGTTGAGTTAGTGGTTTGGATAACGACAGGTTGTGGCTGTGGTTTGGATGTCAGCGCAATAACTCGGGATTTGCTAAAGAGCAAAGCGCTTGACTTTTCGTCATTAATGAATATACTTATAAACAAGCAGACAAAGGCGCCTGATACCGCCGGAGTCTGCTTTTGTTATATGTGGGTTTGGGATCAGCAAGTCAAAATAGTTAAAAAATGATCATTTAAACATAGATATAGAAGGTGTTTATCAATGAGTATTCATGAGGAATGCGGAGTTTTCGGAGTCTTCTCAGGAAAAATGGCTGATGTGGCGAATATCAGTTATTATGGTTTGTATGCACTGCAGCACAGGGGGCAGGAAAGCTGCGGGATCGTTGTGAATGATGATGGGCTGTTTGCTTCACATAAAGATCTCGGCCTCGTAAGTGAAGTGTTTTCGGAAGATGTATTGAAATCACTTCCAAAAGGAACTATGGCGGTTGCCCACGTCCGGTACGGAACTACTGGCAGCACCCGCAGGAGCAACTGCCAACCGATAGAGGTAAATCACCAGAAAGGAAGGATGGCCATCGCACATAACGGAAATCTGTCAAATGCGGCCGAGCTTCGCTCTGCGCTGGAGCTGTCGGGCGCCATTTTCCATACAACCAGTGATACGGAAACGGTCGCTTACATCGTAACAAAGGAACGCCTTTCCGCTCCATCCATCGAAGAGGCGCTGAGCAGGGCCATGAATACTCTGGAGGGTGCATATTCTCTGATTCTTATGTCCCCGCAGAAACTGATCTGCGCAAGAGATCCTTATGGCTTCCGGCCGCTTTGTTACGGCATAACAAAAGACGGCATGTATATCGCTGCTTCTGAAAGCTGCGCGATCAAAGCCGTTGGCGGCAGGATCATACGGGATCTTGAACCGGGAGAGATACTGGTATTCAGCAAGGAAGGTGTGGTTTCCAGACGGGAGCATTGCGGGTTAAAGAGGAAGCATCTTTGTGTATTTGAATATATTTATTTTGCAAGACCGGACTCTGTAATCAATGGGCTCAGCGTTCATGAAAGCCGGCTCAATGCCGGCCGTATCCTGGCGCAGGAAAAACCGGTAGAGGCGGATCTTGTCATTGGTGTCCCGGACTCCGGGCTGGATGCGGCTCTCGGGTACAGCATGTCATCGGGGATCCCGTATGATATAGGGCTGATAAAGAATAAATATATCGGCAGGACATTCATTGATCCCGGAGACAGGTTGGATAAGGTGAAGATTAAGCTTTCTGTTGTAGAAGGAGTCGTTATGGATAAAAGAATCATTTTGATCGATGATTCTATTGTCCGGGGAACGACCAGCCGGAGGATCATCTCTCTGCTCAGGGAAGCAGGGGCGAAGGAAGTCCATATGCGAGTTTGCGCGCCGCCTTTTCTCTATCCATGTTTTTATGGGACGGATATCGATTCAAAAGAGAATCTGGTCGCCTGTCAGCATACGGTTCCTGAGATTTCTGAAATAATCGGAGCAGATTCTCTTGCGTTTTTTCCGGTTGAGATGTTGGAATTACTCGCCGGAGGACACAACTATTGCAGTGCCTGCTTCGATGGCTGTTACCCCACCGGGATACCGGTAAATACAGGGAAGAACCGCTTCGAACAAAGGCTGTCAGAGTCCGGGATATCCTGAAAGGGCAGCAGCGGTAACGGACAACAAAGAAGACGAGGAGAAGGATTGTTATGAGAAATCAGCTGATTCTGGCAGCCGCAGCTGTGCCCTCCCTCAGAGTTGCAGATGTGGAATATAACACGGAGCAGATTATTCGTCTGATTGCGGAAAACAGCAGATGTGGTCTTATCGTTTTCCCGGAATTGAGTGTTACCGGATATACATGCGCAGATCTGTTTGGAAGTGAACTGCTTTTGAAGAAAGCACAGGAAGCCATGTTTATCATCGCAAAGACAACGGAGGAATATCGGGAACTTACCGTAATCATCGGGGTTCCGATCCGTTTTGAGAATAATCTGTATAACTGCGCAGCTGTTATATCTGCAGGAAAAGTCTGTGCACTGATCCCAAAACAATATATTCCCAATTATTCTGAGTTTTATGAAGGCAGATGGTTTGCCTCAGGAAGGGGCATCGTCGGACAAACGATCCGGCTTCATGGGCACGAGATCCCATTTGGAACGGATATTCTGGCAGAAGATCCGGAAAGCGGCGCGGTTCTTGGCGCAGAAATCTGTGAAGATCTCTGGGTGCCGGATAAACCGAGCACACATATGAGCATTGCAGGGGCAAATATCATTGTAAACCTTTCAGCGTCGGATGAATTGATCGGAAAGCAGGAATACAGAAAGCAGCTCGTGGCCCAGCAGAGCGGATCCTGCTATTGTGCATATATATACACATCCTCCGGCACGGATGAAAGCAGTACGGATCTGGTCTTTTCAGGTCATAGCCTGATAGCCCAATGCGGAACAGTCCTGTGCGAGGAAATATTTCCGCAGCAGCCCTCCGTCAGTTCAGCTGTCATCGATCTGACCCGAATCCTGTATGACAGAAGGCATCAAAACACATTCGGGAATACACACGGCAGAGAGTATCAAAAGGTTCGGGTGTGCCTGCCGGGCTTTCGAACGAAGGAGGCTTCTGTCAACGAAATGGCAGATATTCTCAATGATTTATCGGTAATACCGGATCGGAATCCATTTGTGCCGTCAGACAGTCAGGAACGGGCAGACAGATGCAGAAAAATCCTGCGTATTCAGGCAAACGGTCTGGCAACACGGGTAAGAGCAGCCGGGTTCCATAATCTTGTGATCGGGATATCCGGAGGACTTGATTCCATGCTTGCACTGATTGTATGCGCCGAGGCAAAGAAAATCGTTCCGGATATCCGTATTCTGGCATATACAATGCCCAATGAAGGAAATACATCTGGTTTGACATATAAAAACGCCAGAGAACTGATGCGGCTGGTGGCCGATGAAGCCCATGAAGTTCCAATCGGCAAAAGTGTTCGGATGCATTTAGAAGATATCGGCCACAGCCTGGCATATCAGGGAGAGGGAGATACTGCGTATGAGAATGCGCAGGCAAGGATGCGCACCTATATACTCATGGATGCGGCAAATATGAAAAACGGATTGGTCGTCGGAACCGGAGATTTATCCGAACTGGCACTCGGATGGTGTACATACAATGGAGATCATATGTCGATGTACGCAGTGAACGCATCAGTGCCGAAAACTCTCGTAAAGTATATCTGTCACACTTACGGGGAGATGTGTGCTGATGAGGAGCTGAGGAAAGTGATCTTTGCTGTATGTGATACACCGATCACGCCGGAACTTACGCCAAATAATGCGGGAAAGATCAGCCAGATGACAGAGGAAAAAATCGGAAAATACGATTTGAATGATTTCTTCCTGTATTATACGCTTCGATATGGTTTCGAACCTTCCCGTTCTGCCGCATATGCAATGAGTGCGTATCCGGAACTGGAAAGGAAGAACGTTATCGAAGCGGCAGAACGTTTTTACACCAGATTTTTTTCACAGCAGTTTAAAAGGAGCTGTCTGCCGGACGGCCCTAAAGTCGGAAGAGTTTCGTTGTCACCGAGAGGAGATTGGCGTATGCCGAGCGATGCATCAGTAAACTTATGGCTGGATGATCTGAAGGATGTGATGAAATGAAACCGATTGTAGGAGTTATGCCCCTGTGGGATGACGAGAAAGAAAGCATATGGATGCTTCCGGGGTATATTGACGGAATACATCATGCAGGGGGTATTCCCATCATATTACCGTTCTCAACTGACGAAACGGAGATTAAAAGGCTGGCAGGACTGTGTGACGGATTCCTATTTACCGGAGGTCATGATGTTTCTCCAAAGCTGTACAATGAGGAACCGTTGGATGGACTGGTATCCTGTTGTGAAGTACGCGACCGCATGGAAATGGTCTATTTGAATGAAGCGATCAGCGCAAACAAGCCAGTGCTCGGTATTTGCAGAGGGATTCAGTTTATCAATGCTGCTTTGGGCGGGACGCTGTATCAGGATCTGCCACTTCAAAGTCGGATCGTAGCCATGTCGTTCTGTGAGC
>JAZRKZ010000255.1:0-15813 GCA_045646565.1 Lachnospiraceae bacterium | reverse complement strand
TCTCTGGTTCGATTCCGGAACTGGGCACGAGCGGAAGTCATTTCATGACTTCCGCTTTTTTGTGTATCGACCCGGAACACGAAGCTGGCATTTCCCTCTAAATAATTATCAGCACTTGAAAATAAGTCTGAAATGATGTATCTTATATAATACTTATGGGTAAATAAGGGTATCTGATGTTTTCCTTTAGTTTTGGGGAGACTCCATCGATGTCCTATGACAGGATGGAGTAAAACTTTTTTTGGAGAGGAGAAGACTATGAAGAAAAAACTACTTGCAATAATCCTGTCCGCAGCGATGGCAGTCACGGCAGTACCCGGGACAGTCCTCGCTTCAGATTTGGATCCAACTGCTTCTGTAACAGCAGAAGAGGAGTTTGTTGAGAATGAGATCGTTGAGGAAATCAATGAAGATATTCCGGAAGACGAAGAAATCTCAGAACTCGAATCTGCTGATGAAGCGCAGAGCGACGGAGCCGCAGATTCGGAAGAATCAGCCGGCACGCAGTCCTATGACGCCGTCAGCGACGAAGTTTTTACCTATGCGATCAATGATCAGCAGGGTGCGGTCGTTACCGGCCTTGTTTCCGCGGATGCTGCGGAGCTTACAATTCCGGGCAGCGTTGTTGTTGACGGAGTAGCCTATACGGTAACAGCTGTTGCGGAAAACGCCCTGAACGGTAACGCTTCTGCACTGACAATTCCGGCTTCTGTTAAGGAATTTGCAGCACAGAAACTTCCGGCACTGAAGAAGATCACTGTTGACGAGGGCAACGGGACACTGTTCGTCCAGGAAGGCGTTCTCTATGCAATCACAGCAGAGACGAACCGCCTGCTCCTTTATCCGGCAGCCGCCGAGGCTAAAAGCTTCATCATCCCGGAGAATGTCGGTGAGATCGCACAGGGCGCATTTGCAGATGCATCTGAGCTGAAGGTCATTGTCATCGGTAAGGATGTGAAGAAGATTGAGAAGAAGGCCTTTGCATCTTTCAATTATCCGGTATCGATTGTATTCAATACGACGACTGCTCCGAAAGTAGAAGCAGGCGCGTTCTACTTTGATAAGGCGATCGATAACGTCATCTATTTTACAAGCAAGAAAGTTTACGAAGAAATCCTGGAGGTAACTCCGGACTTGGTTGACAGCCCGTTCTACTATGATCCTGAGGGCGGCGAGAAGCTCAGTGACACGACAGGCGTTGTGACCTATGATACAGATGGTCTGTCTGAAGAAATCCTCGCTCTGCTGAAGGCTAACAATGTGGCACTTGAAGTTGCAGACGGTGAGAAGGAAGAAATCGTCGGCGTGAGCGATGTCTCTGAGGAAGATGCGGAAATCGAGGAAGGCTACTATGTCATTACTCCTAAGGGAGCTCCTAACAACTGCATCCATATCAAGAACGACGCCATGGGCAATAAGAACCCTGTCGTTGTCAATACGACCGCTCAGGACGCAATCATCTTTAAGGTAACGCCGGAAGGTGAAGGTAAATACCGTATTCTTTCCTTCTGGTCCAATAAGAGACTCGGCGTCAATGTATCTGTACCTGAGAAGGGCGAGAAGGTCACACAGAGAGATATTCTTTCCTATAATAATCAGGCGTGGTATATCCGCAAGTCCGTCAGCGATAAGAATTATGTTCTTATTGCAAATGGATCCAATACCGATGTCGTTATGACAGCTCCGTCAAATCTCAGTGGCGGCGCACTTACTGTCGATGAATCAGACGGAAGAGACAGCCAGCTCTGGTCATTCAATAAGGTCGAAGATCCGACTCTGTCGATCGACCTGGGCAATCTCTATAATATTGTCTCTGATGCAAATACCAAGATGGCTCTTACAGTTGCAAATAATGACAACAGCACGAGCTACAAGATCCAGGCGACCGGAAAAGCCAGACAGAGATTCTATCTGGAGGAAGTCGGATACGGCAATATTTATAAAGTAAAGAATTTCGATTCCGACAAGACAGTCTGCGTTTCCGGCAATAAGAAAGTAGCCGGTACGGACGTCGTTCAGTACGGTACAGGCGTTAAGGAGAATCAGATCTGGCATCTGGTAAAGACAACTGCTTCTGATGGTACAGATGCATACTACTTCAAGGGCGTCGGCAGCAACCTTTATATGAATCTGGCAGACGGCAAGACAACCGCGGGAACAAATGTTGAAATCAACGATCTGACAGGTGCAAAGACACAGAAGTGGAAACTGGTCCAGTCCAATGTCAAAGTAAAGATCCCGCTGGGCAAGCAGGTAAGCATTATTTCCAAAGCCAATAAGAGTCTCTATCTGACTGTTAAGGGCGGAAGTGAAGCAGATAATACCAATATCGATGTAGAGGGCAAGACAAGTACAACGGCTCAGCTCTGGACACTTGCTGATCTCGGTGATGGATATTACAAGGTCATCAACGTTTCCTCCAGAAACTCTCTGAGCGTCAAATCCGGCAATAAAGCTAACGGAGCAAACATTGTCGCAAGACCGTACCATGATACATGGAATTCTCAGATCTGGAAGATCGAGCAGGCAGGCAATGACGGCAGCGTTTACTTCATCAATAAGCATACCGGTAAGTATATGACCATTAAGAACGCCAATTACACTTCCGGTACAAATATTGAGCAGTCTTCTCTGAAGGATGATGATTCTCAGAAATTCTACTTCACGACGGGCAGTGTCACCCCCGGATGGCAGAAGTATGGTACAACAAAGCGCTACTATAATTCAGACCTGACTTACAAGAAGAGCACATTTGTTGAAAACAACAATATTTATCTTGATTCCAAGGGACTTCCGTACACAGGTTTCCAGAAGGACGGCTCCTATTATTTCTACTATAAGGGCCTTAATGGTAAAGAGAAGAGGGACGTTCGTCCGTATCTCTCAAAACTGTTCGGAACAACGACAAGAAACGGATATTCCTGCCCGAACTGCTCCTACTACTGCACAATTGACAATGCGGCTCCGTGTCTCTTTACGGTCTACACGAAATATCCGGGAACAAACAGCTACAACCTTCCGGTATTTGCATTCCTGGTATCCCCGGGTACAAAGTCTACACCGACAGACTTCGGTAATCGTCTGACGAGAAATAAGTATCGCTGGAAAGAGCTGATGGGTCCGTCCTATGGCCAGTACGCGACAGAGCTGCTCGCTTATACAAAGGTTGCAGGTTCAAATTATATTGACTGGACGAACAACGGTGAGTATTTCCACTCAATCGCCTGTGGAGCCGCAAATAATCACAACCTGAATCCGAATGTATATAACCTGCTCGGAACACGTCAGTCACATGGCTGCGTCCGTATGTGCGTCCGTTATGCATGGTGGACATACTGCTACATGCCCAGCGGCACAAATGTACTGGTCGGCGCGAATCTGGCCCGTCCGCTGGAGCGCATGCCGCAGCCGAGAGCAAATAACAGTGTCGATCCGACTGATCCGGCATATACCGGCAACTATGGATACACAGATACGCAGAACTGGGTATACTGGAACGGATATCTTTAAAGATAAGCCGTGACAGGCTGAATAAAGAAAAAGAAGGAGCGCGCGAGCGCTCCTTTTTTTGCAGCCCCAACCCGGCAGAGCGGCCGTGCCCGCACGAGCATGATTTAGGTGCTTTGGCTGCCTGCGTAAAAAAGAGGCTGCCTGCTTAGAGCGGCGCGCCATTACTATAGGGCAGATGATATTTGCAACTATCTGCCGTATAGTGGCGGCACCGTCTGATGCGACAGCCCCTTACGCTTGGGTACAATGATAAAACTTCGACTAGATGATAATATGATTACAGCTCTACCTTGAAATCAGCGGAACCTTCGCCGTTGACGACATAGTATGCGACGCCTTCTTCCGGCTTGACATATACGTCGATTGTCTTGACTGCGGCGTTCTCGTTCATTGCCTTATAAGCGGCAACGGCCTTGTCGGCGATCGTTGTGATATCGAACTGTCTGCCGGCGGCTTCTACAGTAACAGTAGCCTTCGGCGCTGTCTTCCTGGCAGCGGTTTTCTTAGTGACCTTCTCTACAGCGGCCTTTGTCTCGGCAGCGACCTTCTCGACTTCCTTCTCTACAGCGGCTTTAGTCTCGGCAACTTTCTTTGTTGCTGTAGCCTTTGTCTCAGTAACCTTCTTTGTTGTAGCAGCTTTTCTTGCCATAATTTCTTTCCTCCATGTTGATTGATGCACAGCGTGTGTGCTTAATTTTCTTTTTAATAGGAACAAAACGGCTCATCGGTCAGACAGCTTTACGGTTCCAATACGCGTTTTTTATATCTGTTCTGAACTTGGAATGCGTCCGTTTTGTCAACGCTCGCAATTATAAGACCTAATATCGGATTTGTCAAATTCTGAAATCTAAATTTGTGGAAAATGCGGTATTGATTGGCGTTTTGAGTCGAATTTGCAGAAAATAGGGGAGTCGAAAGTTTTTGCACAAAGTCGTAAAGATGTGGTAAATACACCAAAATTTTGATGATAAAGGCGTAATCGGATATAGTAAAGATGGGCGGTTTGGATTATAATATACAAAGAGTATTTGCGTTTTGCGATATTTATGGGAAATATCGACAAATTTTCCTGCAGGGAGTGGTTTATGGAATTAAGAGTGCGCCGCGCGGAGCACAGAGACGAGCCAAGGATCAACGATCTTCTTTTTCAGGTCAACAATGTTCATGCATACGGAAGACCGGATATTTTTATAGCAAATGAGAAGAAATACACCGACGGACAGCTCAGTGTTCTCATTGAAGATGATACCAGGCCGATTTTTGTTGCCGTGGATGAAAATGAATTTGTGTATGGTTACGGTTTCTGTATCATTACAGAGGTGAAGGACAGCACGAACCTTCGACCGATCAAGACGCTCTACATCGACGATCTGTGTGTGGATGAGAAGCAGAGACGCATGGGGACCGGTCAGATCATCTATGATTTTATCAGGAACTATGCGAAGGAAATCGGCTGTTACCATCTGACTCTCAATGTGTGGGCCTGCAATCCGTCCGCCATGAAGTTTTATGAAAAGCAGGGAATGCAGATGCTGAAGAAGGAGATGGAGGTCATTCTCTGATGAGGAGCGGGGCGTAAGTTGTGTAAGTACATAGGCGCCGCTAAGACCGGAAATCGAAAGACAGCATTTGAATGAATATGAAGCAGTTTGATACGATGACCGAGCTCCCCGCAGACGGCGTGTGCTGTGTATATATGCTGCAGTGTAGGGACGGAAGTCTGTATACAGGATGGACGAACCACATCAGGGCAAGACTTTTAGCGCACAATGAAGGCAAGGGAGCAAAATACACGAAGGGCAGGGGCCCGGTGAGGTGTGTGCACGTGGAGACATTTGCCTCGAAGGAGGAGGCAATGTCCAGAGAATTCGCTGTGAAACGTCTTTCGAGAGATGAAAAGGAGAAACTGATCAGATCTCGCGGGATTCACATATGAAACAAAGTAAAGTATGGAAAGGAAGCATTTCCAATATAATAAGGAGGATTTATGGCAGGCGAAGATAAAATTTTTATTGTTGGTCACAAGAACCCCGATACGGACTCCATATGCTCAGCAATATCTCTGGCATATCTCAGGAACCAGTCAGAGAATACGAACCGCTATCATGCAAGGCGTGCAGGACAGCTGAACGAGGAGACTGAATTTGTCCTCAAGTATTTCGGGGTCGAAGCGCCGAAGTACATGCCGAACGTCGGACAGCAGGTAAGAGACCTTGTCATAGACGAGACAGAGGGCGCTCCGAATGATGTCACGATCCGTATTGCATGGGAGTTCATGCAGGAGAGCGGTGTTTCCGTACTGCCGATCATGAATTCGGACAATGAGCTTGAAGGTATGCTCAGCGTATCGGATATCACAAAATTCTTTATGGACGCCTATTCGAAGACTCTGATGTCAGAGGCAAAGAGCAAATTCTTCGATATCGCCGAGACTGTTAACGGACATGTCATTGTCGGTGATCCGCAGGGCCTGTTTACGGAAGGCCGCGTGATCGTCGGCGCCGCTACGCCGGATAATTTCGCAAAATACATGCAGCCGAAAGATCTCGTAATCCTGAGCGACCGTGTGGATACACAGATCTGCGCTATTGAGAACGGCGCCCGCTGTATCGTACTGTGCCTCTGCGAAGAAGTTGCCGACGAAGTGAAGAGTCTTGCCGAGGAGAAGGATTGTGTCGTCATTGTCACAAAGTTCGATACATACACAGTAGCCCGTCTGATCAATCAGGCCGTTCCGGCGAAGTTCCTTATGCAGAAAGATGGTCTTGTCACGTTCCATATCGATGATTATCTGGATGATATCAGAGAGACCATGAGCAAGTTACGCCATCGTTCTTATCCTGTCCTCAACAGGAAGGGCCAGTATCTCGGCATGATTGGTTCCGCCAACCTTCTCAATGCAGATAAGAAAAAGATCATTCTTGTAGACCACACTGAGAAATCCCAGGCTGTGGATAACCTTGAGCAGGCTGAGATCGTTCAGATCGTCGATCACCACAGAGTAGGAACCGTTGAGACGATCAACCCGATCTTCTTCCGCGGCGAGCCGGTCGGCTGCACCTGCACGATCCTGTATTCCATGTTCCATGAACTCGGAATCGAAATCCCGAAGCATATCGCGGGTCTTATGATGTCCGCAATCGTCTCCGACACACTGCTCTTCAGGTCTCCGACATGCACGCCGAGAGATCAGGTAGCAGGTCTTGCACTGGCTAAGATCGCGGAAGTCAATATCAATGAGTATGCGAAGGCTATGTTCCGCGCGGCCAGCGCTCTTGGAAACAAGACTCCGGATGAGATCCTTCATCAGGATTTCAAGAAGTTCATCTTTGGCGAGACTGCATTCGGCGTAGGCCAGATCAGTTCCATGGATACAGATGAGCTCTATGAGATCGCCGAAAAACTTCGTCCGCAGCTTGAAATCGAGGCGAATAAGAGCGGCATGAGCATGGTATTCTTCATGCTGACAAATATCCTCGACGAGGATACACGCCTTCTCTGCTACGGCAAGGACGCACCTGCCCTTGTCAAGGATGGATTCGGCGCTGATGTCGGCGCGGATGATATTGCCTACCTGCCGAAGGTCGTTTCCCGTAAGAAGCAGCTGATTCCGTCCTTCATGGGCGCGCTGCAGAATGGCTGATCGTGTATATGTCTTCTGAACAGAACATAGAATAATTAGAACGGACCGGCGCGGTGAGGATTTTCTTACCGTGTCGGTCCGTTTGCGCAAAAATACCGGCTGATATTGCCGGTATGGCCAAAGAAAGAGCAATGCCATAGAAACGGTGGGGTTTCCACTGAGAATAACGGAGAATACTATGAAAGCAAAATGGAAAGGCGGAAATATGCTCTACCCGCTTCCTGCGGTCCTTGTGACGTCCAGGAACGCGGAGGGAAAGGATAATGTATGTACGGTGGCCTGGGCCGGGACTGTATGTACAAATCCTCCGATGCTCAGCATTTCGCTGCGCCCGTCCAGACTTTCTTATACATACATAAAGGAGACCGGCGTCTTTGTGGTGAATCTGACAACGGAGGCGCTGGCTTATGCGACCGACTACTGCGGCGTTATTAGCGGAAGAGATAAAGATAAATTTGCTTCCGCCCATCTTACGAAAGAGGAGGCGGATGAGATCAGCTGCTCCATGATCGCGGAATCGCCGGTCTCCATTGAATGCCGGGTCGTAAAAACGCTGGAACTTGGTTCTCATACGATGTTCGTTGCCGATGTCGTCGCTGTTCATGCGGATGAGAAGTACATGGACAAAAAGAACAAGTTCGAGCTCGCGAAGGCGGAACCGATCGTGTACAGCCACGGTGAGTATCGCGGTCTCGGAAAGAAACTAGGCACATTTGGTTACAGTGTCAGAAAAAACAAAAAAGGCCAGGAAGGAGGAAGGAGCAAATGAATTATGTTCTCATCGGCATGCCCGGATCCGGCAAAAGTACAATGGGCGTTCTTCTCGCAAAGTATATCGGTTTTGGATTTGTTGACTGCGATCTCATGATCCAGGGCAGAGAAAAAAGACTCCTTTCCGAAATCATAGAAAAAGAGGGCGTAGAGAGATTTATTGAGATCGAAAATGAGGTCATAAGCAGTCTCTGGGTGGATCGCTGTGTTATAGCGACAGGAGGGAGCGCCGTATACGGGGAGGATGCGATGACCCACCTTAAGGAGAGCGGGACGGTGATCTATCTCAAAATTTCCTATGAGGAGATGGTGAAAAGGGTCTTCAGTGATTACCGGACACGCGGCGTCGCGCTGCCTCCGGGCCAGACGCCGGAGATCATGTACGAGAAACGGTGCGTCCTTTATGAAAAATACGCCGATATTATAATTGATGAGTCAAATATGACGCTCGAAGAGACTTTGCAGAAAACTCTTTCGGAAATAAAAAAATAACAGACGGGGAAATATAAAATTTTTATAAGCAGCCTTCAGAAATCCACTCAAATATTTACAAAAGATTGATTTTACGTTAAGATTTAGTTGCATGGTTCTTTGGGGAAGGAAACGTGTAAATATAAAGGGGCAGGTTAACTATATATGGGAATGGAATGTTATGTGATCAGAGGTGGTAACCCTCTGGCCGGTGAGGTTGAGATCGCAGGCGCTAAGAATGCTGCGCTTCCAATCATATCCGCTGCTATCATGTCTGATGAAAGTGTAACGCTGGAAAATCTTCCGGACGTTAATGATATAAATGTATTACTCGACGCAATTGCCGGTATCGGCGCACATGTAGAAAGAATCGACCGACACACCGTTAAGATCAACGGATCCACGATCCACGGATGCAGTGTAGAATATGATCTGATCAAGAAAATTCGCGCATCTTATTATCTTCTGGGCGCGCTGCTCGGAAAATATAATAACGCGGCTGTTCCGCTTCCGGGCGGATGTAATATCGGCAGCAGACCGATTGACCAGCATATCAAAGGCTTTAAGGCAATTGGCGTGAATGTCGTGATCGAGCACGGAACTATATTTGCAAGATGTCATCATATGTCCGGGGCGCATATTTTCATGGATGTTGTTTCTGTCGGCGCGACGATCAACATTATGATGGCCGCCTCCCGGGCTGTCGGTAAGACGATCATCGAGAATGCAGCCAAGGAGCCGCATGTTGTCGATGTCGCCAATTTCCTCAACAGTATGGGTGCTGATATCAAGGGCGCAGGTACGGATGTGGTCCGTATCAACGGCGTCCGCAGTTTCCATGGGTGCAGTTATGCGATCGTCCCCGATATGATCGAAGCCGGCACCTTCATGATGGCTGCCGCAGCCACGAGGGGTGATATTGTCGTAAAGAATGTCATCCCGAAGCATATGGAGGCAGTCTCTGCCAAATTGATTGAGATCGGCTGTGAGGTGGAAGAATTTGATGATTCTATCCGTGTCGTTGCGGCAAGGAGACTGAGCCGCACGCATGTAAAGACACTGCCGTATCCGGGTTTCCCGACGGATATGCAGCCGCAGATCAGCACGGTCCTCGCGCTCTCGAACGGGACAAGCATCGTCACGGAGAGTATTTTTGAGAACCGCTTCAAGTATGTGGATGAGCTTGCCCGTATGGGCGCTTCGATCAAGGTAGAGGGCAATACCGCAATTATTGACGGCATTGACCACTTCACCGGCGCAAGGATCTCTTCCCCGGATCTTCGTGCGGGAGCAGCGCTTGTTATCGCAGGTCTCGAAGCCGAAGGCGTGACTGTTGTCGAAGATATTTCCTATATCCTGAGAGGATATGAGAACTTTGACGGCAAGCTGAGAAGCCTGGGTGCAGAAATAAAAAAGACGGATAATGAACGTGAAATAGAAAAGTTCATGTTCAATCGTATAAGCTGAATTGAGTTATCGTGAAATGGAGCAGTGCCGCCTGTGCGGCAGGCGCTGCGGTATAAACCGAACAATAAGAGCAGGCCGCTGCGGCATGACTGAAAGAGTTTATGCTGCCCGGGCTGCTCTTCATATGTGGGAAGAGCCCTGTATTTCGGGGGAAGAAGGCTCGGGAACCGTCTTCTTTACCGGCTGTCCGCTGGGCTGCGTCTTCTGCCAGAACAGGGAGATCGCCCTTACGAGAAAAGATCGGAAAGCAGCGTTTTTCGCGGAGGACCGGCTGGAGGACGGAGCATATCCTGCTGACGGAGGCAGTACGGATTCTGTGAGGGAGCCTGCCGGAGTGGCAGTGACGGAGGAACAGCTGGCGGAAACGTTTCTCCTGCTTGAAGCAGAGCACGCCAATAATATCAACCTTGTGACTCCGACTCACTTTGTGCCCCAGATCATCCGGGCGGTACAACTGGCGAGGGCGCAGGGATTATCCGTACCGATCCTCTACAACACCGGCTCCTATGAGACGGAGGAGACGGTGCGGAGTCTTGTGGATACGGTGGATATTTTCCTGCCGGATCTGAAATTTATGGATCCGGAGATTGCCGGACGGTACGCCAAGGCGCCGGATTATTTTGATGTCGCATCCCGTGCGATCCGGGAGATGGTGAAGATGACCGGAAAGCCTGTATTTGATGACAGAGGGATCATGAGGAGAGGAACGATCGTGCGGCATATGATCCTGCCCGGACATACGAAGGATTCGCGAAGGATCGTCGAGTATCTGCATGAGACGTTCGGAGAACAGATTTATGTCAGCATCATGAACCAGTACACGCCGATGCCCGGGATTGAGAAAGACTTTCCGGAGCTTTCGCGGCGCGTGACCAGAAGAGAGTATGACCGCGTTGTGGATTGGGCGATCGGGCTTGGCATGGAGAATGTGTTCATACAGGAAGGGCAGACTGCGAAGGAAAGCTTTATACCTGCGTTTGACGGAACAGGAATCGCGGGCCGGTGAACGGGCCGCGGTGAAGATACAGAAGAATTGAGGAGGCTATACATGAAAGATTATATGGTCCGCGCGTCAGCGGCGGGCAATTATATCCGCGCGTTCGCGGTCACATCGCGGGGCGTGACGGAAACGGCCAGAAAAGCCCACAATCTGAGCCCGGTATGCTGCGCGGCGCTCGGCCGTACGATGGCAGCGGGACTGATGATGGGATCGATGATGAAGGGTGAGAAGGATGTGCTCACAATTCAGTTCAAGGGCGACGGTCCGATCGACGGGATCACTGTGACTGCAGGCTCCGACGGAACGGTCAAGGGATATGTCGGCAATCCGGGCGTTGTTCTTCCGCCGAACCAGTTCGGACACTTCGATGTCGGGGGAGCAGTCGGCAGAGGCTATGTTCATATTCTCCGTGATATCGGGCTTAAGGAACCGTACGCAGGCCAGGTCGACATTCAGACAGGAGAGATCGCGCAGGACATCGCGTATTATTATGCGCTGAGCGAGCAGGTGCCGACGGTCTGCGCGCTGGGCGTGCTCATGAACAAGGATAATACGGTGCGCGAATCCGGCGGGTATATCATTCAGCTCATGCCGGACTGCCCGGAGGAGACGATCTCAAAACTTGAAGGAAAGCTCGCAGGGATACCTTCCGTCACAGACCTTCTGAGAAGCGGTCATACGCCGGAGTCTATCCTGACAGATATCCTCGGTGATATGGACCTGCATATCTTTGAGAGTACGCCGGTCGCATTTAAGTGCAACTGCAGCCGCGAGAGGGTCACGGCCGCCCTGATCGCGCTCGGCCGTAAAGAGCTGTCCAATATCATCGCGGACGGGAAGCCGGAGACGCTGAACTGCGCATTCTGTAACACGGATTATGTGTTCACAGTGGAGGAGATGAAAGAGATACTGAAAAAGTGTACGCACTGAGGCGGGCTGTCCCGGTGAAATGTTCTTAAAGAAATACATCTTTTTTTATTTGCCGCTTGCAACTTCCATACTATCATGTTAGAGTATGTGACAACTAATTGAATAGCATTTGCTTACCTTTATTAAGAACGGTGGAGATGAGAGGATCTGTGAAGCCGTGACAACCCCCCTTTCGGGAAGGTGCCATCCTCAAGCGAGCAATCGAACAATAAGGGAAACGGCGACGTTTAGGGGTCCGCTTCCTGCGGGCCTTTTTCAATACACAGGTAAGCATGCACCGCTTTTAAAGGTGAAAGACAGAAAGGAATACTATGGGAGAGAGAAGATTTTTCACATCTGAGTCAGTGACAGAGGGACATCCGGACAAAATCTGTGACGCGATTTCGGATGCTGTGCTGGATGCCTGCCTCGCGCAGGATCCGATGAGCCGTGTTGCGTGCGAGACGGCAGTCACGACGGGCCTTGTACTTATTATGGGCGAAATCACGACGAATGCAAATATCGATTTTCAGGCTATCGCGCGTGACACGATCCGGGAGATCGGCTACACGAACGCGGCGATGGGATTTGACGCCGGCAGCTGCGCAGTCATTGTTGCTATGGATAAGCAATCCCCGGACATCGCGATGGGGGTCAATAAAGCGTTTGAGGCGAGAGAGAACAATATGACCGAGGAAGAGATCGAGGCGATCGGCGCCGGCGATCAGGGAATGATGTTCGGTTATGCATCCAATCAGACGCCGGAGCTTATGCCCTACCCGATCGCTCTCGCGCAGAAGCTGGCCCTTCAGCTTTCAAAAGTGAGAAAGGAAGGCAGACTCGGCTATCTCCGTCCGGACGGTAAGACACAGGTCTCTGTGGAGTATGATGAGGACGGCAAGCCGGCAAGGCTGGAAGCGATCGTCGTTTCAACACAACACCATCCGAGTGTGACCCAGAGACAGATCCACAGGGATATCAGAGAACATGTCATTGATCCGGTCGTCCCGGAGGGCATGATTGACGAGAATACCAAGATCTTTATCAACCCGACAGGCCGTTTCGCCATCGGCGGACCGCAGGGTGATTCCGGTCTTACAGGCCGCAAGATCATTGTCGACACCTATGGCGGTTACGCAAGCCATGGCGGCGGCGCTTTCTCCGGCAAGGATCCGACAAAGGTCGACCGTTCTGCAGCGTACGCAGCCCGCTATATCGCAAAGAATATCGTGGCGGCCGGTCTGGCGGATGAGGTTCAGATCGAGGTTTCCTACGCGATCGGCGTAGCGCAGCCGATGTCCATTACTGTTGACACACGCGGCACCGGAAAGCTCTCCAATACGGAAATCGCCGAGATCATCCGTGAGAACTTTGACCTCCGTCCGGCAGGCATCATCAGAATGCTTGATCTCCGCCGCCCGATCTACAAGAAGACGTCAGCTTACGGTCATTTCGGCCGTACCGATATCGACCTTCCGTGGGAGCGTACAGATAAGGCGGAAATCCTGGCCCGCTATCTGGCCTGATCGCGGATTCAGGAAAGCCGCAGAGCATAAAAAAGCGGTCCTGACTGGTCGTTGCCTGGCGGAAACGGTCAACGGATCATTTCGGCGAAGGCGCTTTCGATGAATTGCTGAGAGAGTTTCGGTAATTAACAAAAAGTTTAGAATAGACACTTTCCGGTTGTGTTATACTTAAATGAGCACGGCCGGGAGGTGTCTATTTTTATGAAGTTAAAAACACGTATTTTTATGTCGTTTTTTCTGATTGTCCTCATCCCGATCTTTCTCATGATCATGCTGCTCATCGGCGTGGCTGTCTTCCGCGGCCAGCAGCTCCGCGTGCAGTTCGGGATCGATGTGAATAACCTGTCGCCTGAGATTCACGCCGTCATCGCGGATGTCATTTTCAGCATGATCGTGATCCTGGTCATCACCGCGACCATATTATCGATCTGGCTGTACAATGGAATCAGTACGCCGATCTATCATTTGACAAAAGCGACCCGGGAGATCCGTGACGGTAATCTCGACTATGAAGTCAAGGCGGAAGGCGCGAGGGAGGTCAAGGAACTCTGCGAGGGCTTTGAGGAGATGCGGGTCAGGCTGAAAACGGCAAATGAAGAAAAGCTGGAGGCCGACCGCCAGAACAGGGAGCTGATCTCCAATATTTCCCACGATTTGAAGACGCCGATCACCGCGGTCAAGGGATACGTGGAAGGAATTATGGACGGCGTCGCGGATACGCCCGAAAAGATGGATCGGTATATCCGGACGATTTATAATAAATCGATCGAGATGGATCATCTGATCAATGAGCTGACATTCTATACCAAGATCAATACCAACAGGATTCCATATACGTTCAGCAAGGTCAATGTCCGGGACTTCTTCCAGGATGCGGCCGAGGAGCTGGAGTATGATCTGTCGAGCAAGAATATTGCATTTGATTATCAGAACACAGTACCAAAAGACGTTCTCGTCATCGCGGATGTTGAGCAGATGCGCAGGGTCATCAATAATATTGTCGGCAATTCCGTCAAATATATGGATAAGCCGGATAAGAAGATCTCTCTGAAAGTGCGGGATACCGGAATGGAAATCGAAGCCCGGATAGAGGATAACGGGAAAGGAATTTCTTCGAAAGATCTGGGAAACATTTTCAACAGATTTTACAGAGCGGACTCGTCCCGCAATTCCACACAGGGCGGCTCGGGCATAGGGCTGTCGATCGTAAAGAAGATCATGGAGGATCATGGAGGCCGCGTGTGGGCGTCGAGCAACGAGGGTGAAGGCACAACGATGTACTTCTCGCTCCGCAAGCATCAGGCCTCTGTATAATGTGGGAAGCAGTACAAGATATTTTAGAGGAGATATGAGTATGAGTAAGATTTTGATTATTGAGGATGAAGAGTCGATTGCCAATCTTGAGAAAGACTACCTTGAGATTTCAGGATTCGAGGTGGACATCGAGACGGACGGGAGAGCGGGTCTTACGGCTGCGCTGACAAAAGAGTATGATCTCTATATTCTGGATCTGATGCTTCCGGGGATGGATGGATTTGATATTTGCAGGGAGATCCGGGAGCGGAAAGACACGCCGATCCTGCTGGTCTCCGCCAAGAAGGATGACATTGATAAGATCCGCGGGCTCGGCCTCGGTGCGGATGATTATATCACTAAGCCGTTCTCGCCGAGCGAGCTCGTCGCGCGTGTCAAAGCCCATCTGGCGAGGTATGACCGGCTGATCAAGACAGACTTCAGGAAGAATGATGTCATCGAGATCCGCGGAATCAAGATCGATAAGACGGCCAGGCGGGCCTTTGTCAACGGCGAGGAAGTGCAGTTCACATCGAAGGAGTTCGATCTCCTGACATTTTTCGTCGAGAACCCGAACCGGGTCTTTTCCAAGGAAGAGCTGTTCCGTGAGATCTGGAATATGGAATCAATCGGGGATATCGCGACTGTGACGGTGCACATCAAGAAGATCCGCGAGAAGATCGAGTACGATTCGTCGAAGCCGCAGTATATTGAGACGATCTGGGGCGTTGGCTACCGGTTCAAGATATAATGGAATGGATGTATCGGGTTTTTTGAGAACAAGGAAACATGTAAAAGAGCGGCGAGGCAGAGGGTACTCCGGGAGTTTCCGCTGCTGAGATAAAAATCACTATTGCAATACTTCAAAAATACATTTATGATATTAGCCTGCGGAGACAAAAGGAATTCACAGAATGTCTTCGCAGACATTTGGCGTTTTTGCTGCTTTTAAGAAAGGAAGGCACGATGAAAGAATACACTCCGGTTAAAGAAGGTAAGGTTCGGGAGATTTACGACATCGGTGAGGAGCTCATTATGGTCGCGACAGACCGGATCTCTGCATTTGACGTAATCCTGAAGAATAAGGTCACGAAGAAAGGTACGGCGCAATCTTTGATGAGAACATATCAATAAAAGCAGTTTTCGCCCGTGGAGAGCTGATAGAGTAAGTTTTAATAAAAAAACAGACCGAGCGTTGCTCGGTCTGTTTTTTCGTGTAGGAG